>CALCME010000068.1 GCA_937965925.1 Candidatus Absconditabacterales bacterium
TTGATGATTTACAAGAGGCACAATATGACCAACTAGATACTGAATTCGAAAGACACGACGAGAGTATTGATGCACTATTTAATCAAATAGATGAGTCGACTACCGATGAGGAACTTGCTCGTATTCAAAAGCAAGCGAAACAAGAAATAGAAACTCATTATGGAAATATTGCTCCCTATGCAACGCAAGAGTGAAGACAACTTCTTGAAGAAGATAAAGCAATCTATCTTGAAGAAATCTCTGATCCTGAGATGGTGAACGAATTTCTAGATGGTGAATTCACTGACTATGAAAACGATGACGATGTTAATGTTAATGCAGGGTCATGGGGTGAAGATTCTGAAAATGATGACTATTACTCATTTGACGATCCATTCGAAAATCTCGTTGACAGTCAACGAGACAGTCTAGAAGACGAATTTGAGAGACATGATAACACGATTGAAGCATTGATGGATGAATTTGAAGAAGTTGAATCAGACGAAAAGAAAGAAGAACTAAGAACAAAAATGAAGTTAGAAATAGAAAATCATTTTGAACTCCTTGTTCCATACTCAACTGAAGAAGGAAAAGACCTGTTAGCTGAAGATAAAAAGGATTATTTAGCATATATTTCAGACAGCGAGTTTGATGAAAGCTTCTTCGAATGAAATGATCGGGATGAAGAAGAGAACTTTGAAGATGACGATCGAGAAGAAACTATCTTTTGAGAAGATCCTAACTGGGACGAGATAGACGCTGTTTTTGATCTCCATGATGAGCGTATTGATGATTTATTTAAACAACTTGAAGATCAGATTGAGGCATGAGAAGAGGTAATTCAAACAAAGAAAGCACTTCTTGAACAAACTGAGAAAATGTATATTGACCTTGTGCCGTATAGTACACAAGAAGGGAAGACGATCTTGGATGAAGAGAAGGCTGACTTGCTTGATTATGTAGAGAATTTTGAGCAATACGAAGAGGAAGAGTACCAAGATGAGGATGGAGAGGGATATCCTGCATTGAAAGATCTCTCTGAAGTTGAATTAGAAACAGTAGATATACTTCGATCGACCCATGAAGATGCAATGGATGTGTTGTATGCTGCCCTCGAGGAGACAGATGAAGCATGAGTAGATGCAATCAAGGAGAAACTTCTTGCTGAAATACAGGACGTTTACACGAAGCTCGTTCCTTATATATCTCTAGAGACATTGAGCTATCTTGAAGAAGAGAAATTAGACTACAAAAAATTTATAGAAGAAGAAGCAATCTATATGTGTTGCGGGAGAAGTGGGCATAAATAATTTAGATGGCTAACGCAAACCCCCTTTTCACAGCAAGCTGTTTCATTTCCCCCTTATCAGGGGGATCCTTCCGGTTTTGTTTATCGAAACAGTTTTGTCTTCCCTGATAAGGGAAGTACCTTTGCTTTAGCAAAGGGGATGGGTTTGCGATAGCCATATCGTTTCTCCCTTCTGTTTTATTTCACCTTATCTATGTCAGCTCAAGACCATCGAATTGTACAGATCCGTGCAGGAAACAAAGAAGTGTTTGCTGAGATATATGAAACATATTTCGATGAGATCTATGCGTATATTTGACGGAAAATTGATCAAACCAAAGAGGTTGAGGATCTTGTTTCTCATACGTTTTTTCAAGCATTTACTCATCTAGAGAAGGCCGTCTCTGGAGAGAGAGTAAATATCAGAGCACGACTGTATAAGATCGCCTCCAATCAAGTTATCGATTATTATAGACGTCATCGTGAGGTAGATATACCAGAAACATTTGAGCTTCCGGATGAATCTACGACAGCTCTGGAGCAAGTAGAGACAGATCTGGTAACAGAAACGATCATGGAGCATCTGCGTGAACTAGGGGAAGAAATCCATGATATCTTCGTGATGAGATTCTGGCAACAACTTAGCTATGCAGAAATCTCTACGGTAAATGGAAAATCGATTGGTAATAATAAAAAGATCTATAGTAGAGCTTGTCAGAGCCTTCGTGATCGTTTTTCCCATCTTCGTTTATAGCTCAAATTAACATGATTTCACAAATAATTCTTTAGTTTATTACTCCTACGCTCATGACTAATCACTGACTCAATACTCACCATCCATCACTTCAGAAAAAACCAAAAGTACCTTCTGCAGCGTTTAGAAAGAAAATGGATGCTCAGGTCTCTCATCGAATCGAACAAGACCAGAAAGAACGCGAGATGAAAAAATCATCATGACTTTCTGTTTGGATCAAGAAAGTTCGTGGAGTAGGTATCTGAGTAGCACTCTGTGCATTCACTCTTTTTCTCTGAAGTCAGTTTATTTCTTCTCCTTGATCATCTTCTAGTATCACTGATTGAGAACAGGTTGCTGTAGTCGCTCCAGTTGAAGAGTCATCTAGAAAACAATTTAAGAGCAGTATCTCAGCTCAGCTAGAACAAAAAAAGATCGCAGCAGCGAATACTCCAGCCTTGCTTGCGTATACGAAGAATGCATGAGGAGTCTCTAAGTTTAAGAGGAAGATTGGGGTGAAGAAGAGGGGGTAGGGGGAGGAAACTTTAGACAGTCATTTCTGATCAGCACTCATAAGTTAGTATAGCATCGAAACGATAATGTTCTTTACTTAGTTTGCTCATGCTTCTTTACTTCTTTTTGGCATAGCCCCAAAAAGAAGCAAAAAAACGCCTAGTCTCACGTGTCCCGCTCGGCGTTCGACAAATTTTCGATGACGTATAGTTTGGTAGCAGAACCCAACGGATAAGTTTTCTCTATTTTTTTCTTTGAAAAAGTCCTGTAAGTGTATTCTATAAAATAACTTCTCACATACGTTCATCTCCACCTATAGTACATCATGACATAGGTTGTGTGGTATAGGTATATCTCATGATTTCAGATGAAGACATATGCCCGTATTTTTCAATAATAATATCTAAGAATGCTTGTTCGTTTTTTTGTAATTCATTGTACTTCTTGATAGCAGGGGATTGGTAGGTATTTTCTTGTGATAAGAAGACGTTATCTAATTGGTATATATCCTTATCGAAAGGTCATCGATTTCGTCTGATATAGTTCAATTCAGTAAGTTTCTGACCATTATTTTTTTGACTCCATTCGTAGTCTGAGAGATACAAGAGTTTCATGATTTTCAAAATATCGAGGTTTTCTATTTTTGTCATAAGGTATCCTGCTGTTTCGAGCATTTTCCATTTGATATGTTGCTTGGTGAGTGTTCATATATCTACTTTCAGTACACTGGTAAGCTTGCTGAGCATATCCATACTTGGATTATAGTCTCCTGATTCTATCTCTGAGATGATTGCTTGCGTTACTTTTGCTTCTTTTGCAAAAGCTGTCTGAGAAAGTCCTTTTCGTTTTCTTAGATGATAGATATTACTTCATAGAGCTAGTTTAAAAACTTGATCTGAATAATCAGATTTTACATGTTCTGCTCGAGATGGAATATGTTTTTTTATTGTCATTCTTTTTTGATTGGGAAGTAAAGAGAGATGTCTTGTATATCTGTGAATTTCCCTGTAAGGTAGTTGTCTCGGATCTTTTTTGCTTGGCATATATGATTCTTATATTCTTTTTCTATTTGTTTCTTCATTTTGGTGTCACTATATGCTTTTGGCTTTATGATATATCCAGACAGAAGACATATTTTGGGGGGAGATATTCATGCAATGATTCTTAGAAGTTGCTTCGATTGAGGTAATGAAATTCTAAACTCTATAATGTTATCTTCGAGGAGAGCTGTATTCGGTCTTCTCACATTCATGTTATCTTCAAGGAAGAGGAGAATCGAAGGTAGAATCTTATCTAAGCATTTCTTTTCTATCTGGTCTTTTTTGATTCCAGTACTGTTTTCTTTTTTGATCTGCTGTAATATGCGTTCTATCAGATCAGCATCATCTTTGATTGTAGAAAGAATGCGCATATATGTTTTCATTGAAAGTAAATATATCTTATATATACTCAAAAAAATGATATATGCAAATTATTATATGTTATTGCGTATTTTTATTCATTGTATAACTGAATGGATTACTTAGAAATAGAAGAAATCATTGAATCTAGTGTGGTGAAAATCATAGCGTGAGATTGATTAGAGTTTAAAAAATCTAAAGAATTTACAGAATCTACTTGATTTTTCGTTAATATTTGAGATAGAAATTTTGTTATGGTAACGAAGCATTCAATTAAGGATGCGAAGATAGTTAGACTAAAAAGATCAGAGAAATGTGTTATTGATATCTTCATGGATGATTTTAATCAATCGTTAGATTTAGATCTTGCCTTTAGTGAGGTTGAATGTTTAAATGATAAATGTTTGCCTTCTTTATGAGTAGGCATTCCACTAGATAAATCTCAATGTGATGCTCATAAAACAATTAGCTATGATTTAAATTGAAGATCGGTTGAGCTTTCTTGTAAATTTGATTGAGTTGTTAAGGATGACCTAAAAATGATCGAATGAATTACTTTTTTGTGATATCCGCAATCTGTAGATATTGAGATAGGGGAATCATTACGAAGAAAAGGATATGTTGCTAGATTTGTAAGTAAGGGAGAGTAAAAAGGAGATATGTATGTTGATGCTCCTTCTTTTCCTGGTTCTTCTTGAAGTCCCGTTTGGATAATTGATTATTCTAAGTCATCTCAAATGGATTGGAATGTTTCAGACATTCAATTGAAAGTGAGTTTCGTATGAATGCTTATTGAGGCTCATTATAATTCGGAAGATGAGAAAGAAGATAAGAAAGAAGATAAGAAAGAAGATAAGAAAGAAGATAAGAAAGAAGATAAGAAAGACTATCCTAAGAATTATTATCTGAATTTATGATATGTTCTTTGAGTAAGAAGTATTGTAGCGGCAATAGAAAAATGACTGGAAAAAGAGAACATCAAATAAGTTTATCTCTCTGCTCTTGTTACTCTATAAAGAAGACAAAGACTGCTTTCTAAATATCAAAAAAAATCTTAATGAGCACTTCGCTCATGTGAGCGAACCTCAAAAAAAATCGTAATCAATATGCTTAGATTCTAGGAAAAATATTGGAAGATATATATCTTTAAGAACATTAAACCTTTTGTCTCAATAATATCCCCTATGAACCC
>CALCME010000069.1 GCA_937965925.1 Candidatus Absconditabacterales bacterium
AAACATTACTTACTCGCTGAATGCTATGAACATATATTTATATAGTTAATCCTGACTTGAAGGAGTATATGAGAGAGATCATTGATAGGATGAAAGTAGATGGATTAACATAGATAAAGTACTTGAATAGGTTATCTAACTTATTTGAATCTCAATTATTTAAATTTTAGATGTATATCACTTAATCACTACCCATGTACATCACCAAATCCCTCTTCGTAGACTATCGTAAACTACCTAAGCTTGCGTGGCGAAAGAAACATGATCCAGAGGTATATAAGAAGATCCGTAAGCTCGAGAGTGACGAGCAGGAGAAACATATTATGAAAATCGGTATGGCAGTAGAGGCAGCGGTAGTGGAGTTTTTTGAAAGAAGATATGGAACGAAGGCACGTGACCTGATGCCTGGACTACAGATACCACCAGAAAAGAACGTAGAGAACGACGAAGATTATATTGAAGATCATATTGAAGATGAGGATGACTTCATAGATCATGCAATGTTTGATCCAGAGCTGCTCATGCAAAACACGCTACAAGCTATCAAAGATCAGGAAGCGATTCTGTATCAGCCAACGTTCTTGATAGATCAGTGCTTGGTGAGATGAGATCTGATGGTGCGTAATGATGATGGAACATATACTCTCTGTGAGATTAAAGCGAAGACTTCGGTGAGAAAAACCGTCTCTGATGATGGAGAGAAGAAAGCTATAGGAGAGATCAACAAAGATCTCATAGATGATATGAGTTTTCAAAAGCGAGTGATCAATAGCGTCTTGGAGAATGAAGGCCTCCCAGCCATTGGGAAGGTAGAACTTCGACACCTCAACAAATCATATATCAAAGATGGAGACCTCTCGCTCAATCTGTTGCTGACCAAGCAAGAAGCTGATACGCAACATACCATCAGTATCTATCAGAGAAAGAAGCAGGTAGAGAAACTCATCGATGATACCTTACTTACTCCTGAGGATATAGAACCACTTGTACAGCAGATGAAGAAGACTCTCGTGATGGGGGAAGAGAACTTTAACAAACGCTCTCCTCGAACAGGGACGAAATATTTGGAATATTTTGGTGAATCAAGAACTGATGTATATGGAACAGTTATGTGAAGTGGGATCCATCATAGTAATGCATCTGTGATTCAGGATATCTACTATGAGTGAACGCATGCACTTACAGAACTCTCTGATGATGAGATCGAGACATTCAACAAGAATGGACAGAGATTTATCTGACTGTATCTTGATGCGAAGGAGAAAAACTGACCAGTAATAGACGCAACACAGATTGAAAAAGAGTTTGCTTCCATACAATATCCTATTTGTTTTTATGATTACGAATCTATCTCTGTCCCTATCCCTCGTATGGATATGACGTTTCCCTATCAGCAAGTAGTCGTGCAGTATTCACTCCATAAGCTGTATGAGAACGGAGAAATGAAACACTATGGGGGACTTTTTGTGCAAGAATGAACAAAAAACGTCGAGCAAATCGTGCTTCCTGACCATGAGTGGAAGGTCTGATATGAGTCAGAGAAAATCGTAACGGGGAGCTATGATGATCTTCTTGTGGAGTTCTTGAGAGATATCTGAGAGGATCTTGAAAGATCTACTTTTGTAGTACGACATAAATGATTTGAAAACACAAGAAACACCGAGATAGCAGAACTCTTCCCTGATCTTTCTGACTACCTGAAGATCAATGACGCTACCTATGATCTCAGAGATATCTTCTCTAAGTTGTATTATTTTGACAATTGATTCAAAGGATCATCATCAATTAAGAAAGTCTTGCCAGTTCTTGTTCCACGCATGAACTATGCAGATATACTCGATGAAGTAGTAAACTGATCAATAGCCATGATCAAACTGCAAGAACTGATCGAATGAACTATAGTCGCTGAGCAGGAAAGGGCTGATATGAGTGAAAAACTGTTAAGGTATTGTGGGTTGGATAGTCTTGCAATGGTGAAGATATATGAGGAACTTTTGAGAAGAATCTAATGTTCCTTTCTTTTTTATTTCCTTTTGTTCTGTATTTTTCTCATGAATTACGTATAGATGGGTATTTATGTAATATAGGCTTATGAAGATAGGAATTGTTTGATTACCAAATGTCTGAAAATCTACACTATTTAATGCTCTTACCAAAAATTACTCTGCTGATGCAGCGAATTTTCCCTTTTGTACAATAGAACCAAACGTGTGAGTGGTCGAAGTGAAGGATGAGAGAGTTGATGCTTTGGCTACTATTTCTGACACAGATACCAAGATCTATGCAGCGATTAATTTTGTTGATATTGCTGGTCTGGTAAAGTGAGCTTCTGACGGTGAGTGACTGGGAAATAAGTTTCTAGCTCACATTAGAGAGGTAGATGCAATCGTACAGGTGGTTCGTTTGTTTGAGGATGATGATGTCGTACATGTCGAGTGATGACCAGATCCAATGCGTGATGTAGAGATTATCAATTTAGAACTCATCATGGCTGATATTCAGATGATCGAAAATATCTTACCATGACTTCAAAAGAAATTAAAATCGAGGGATGTAGATGTGATTAAGTTGGTGGATGTTCTTGAAAGAATGAAAGCTCATCTAGAAGAAGAAAAACTAGCAATCGATATGAAAGATGACTTGAATGAGAAAGAGCTTGAACTACTCAAAGCATATAACTTCCTTACGTTCAAACCATTTGTCTATGCACTTAATGTTTCTGAAGATAATCTAAAAAACGGAGATGCGCTTATCAAAGAATGGGAAACTCTATTACAAAAACCAGTAACAGTTGTTTCTGCAAAGTTTGAATCTGAGCTGATGGAAATAGATGAGGACGAGAAGGAGTTGTTTTTGGATGATCTGAGTGATGGATGAACAGTAAAACTTCCTACCTTGGATGATCTTATCAAATTAGCTTTTGATACGGTCTGACTTATGTATTATTTCACTACGTGAAAGAAAGAAACAAGAGCACGAACAGTCCTAAAATGATCAACAGCACCTCAGGCTGCATGAGCTATTCATACTGATTTCGAAAAATGATTTATTAAAGCAGAGGTGGTGTCCTACAGCAAATTTGTAGAATGATGAGGGTGGTCGTGATCAAAAGAAAAGGGTTTTTTGAGACTAGAAGGTAAAGAGTATATAGTCCAAGATGGAGATGTGATGTTGTTTAGATTTAATAATTAATTAGTTGACCGAATATACATGAGAGTATTCTTTAGACGATGCATTTGAATATTTGCTGTTATATGGGCCTGTCTCATTTTTTGATATGTGTTCTTAATAGCTTTTGCTGAAACTTCAGTTCAAGATTCGGTACATGAAAAGATTGCGCCTCTTTCCTTGTTTTCTTGATTTTTGTGAGTTCGTGATTTTCCTGATTGGAAAAATAACTCAGAAGAGATCAATAGTTCGGTTTTAGCTAATCTGAGAAAACTGAGAGAGAAGAATAGTGGAGATGACATTCTCTTTTTCGATATCGAGGGAGAGTCTCTTGATCTCTTTTCTCCATTTCATGTATTTGTTGGTGAAGTACTTACGTGAGCTGCTGAGTTCGATTTGGTGTTTGAACATAAAGATCTTGATGAGAGACTTGAAATTAATCTGATGCCATTTGTAGATGATATGGGGGTGTGGAAGTTTGAAGTTTGACTCCATAATGACCTTATGAAACTATGAAAGAATACCTATTATTTTGAAATAACCTCTGTTTCTTGAGAGAAGAAAAAATATAAAAAGAGATTAAATGTTGATTTTGAAACTATTGATCTTAATTGAGTTGAACTCTATCTTGACCCTTACTTTGTCAAAGATTGACACAAGTTAGTACGAAAAGAAGATGATTTCGACGGATTGAGTACTCATTTTATGACGGTTTGATGTTCATCTGAAGAGAAAAATGTTCTTATTAAACAGGATTACTCGTACGATTTTATTCCAAGTTGTTTGACGTATTCACTCAAGAAGAACTACCTTGTCTACTTTTCTGATATGATTAAAAGGACTCGAGAACATGCGTATACGTATACTGCAACTTCAGTGAAACAATGAGTTGTGTATGATCATTTTCCTTTATTTCAGTGGAAGTTGTGATCGTTATATCAATCTCTCTTGTTCTTTAATCCAGAATGAAAATTTCTCCAGATATTAAAAGCAGTATGAGATGATACGGAGTTTGAAACGCTGATTCAGCATTATGATATTCGTACGAAAAAGAATACAATGTGACTTCGTCAGGTAAATGGAGATCAAGTTGAAATAGAAAATTGATATGAGAAAATGATTGTTTATTTCTTCAAAGATAACAACACGAAGCGTAGTGTTTCATTTCCATGATTACGTTTTAAGTATTATGTGATGAGATCCGGGCGTCGAAAACTTATAAATCAAGGGACTCTCTACCATCTTGAAGAGAAGATTTCTGTTATGCCTGATGCTGAGTATTGAAGTTCTATTCGTTTGTGATCATGGTTGCATGAAAATAAAGTGATAATTGAGGATTCATTTAAGCATGTTACGTTTGATATCTGATCTTTGTCCAAGCCGATGAGTGTTGTTGACAAACCTATCGGGAAGGTGGAATGTTCTCAGATGGAAGCGTGAATTTATTGATTCTTGTGAGATAAGAGGGATTATTTGTACGAACAAGATAACATTAATATATTAGGTAAGTGACGACATGTTGACCGTGTTTCTATTACGGATAATTATGGTTCTATGTATGAGACAGAACAACTTTTCCAGTGATACCTTTCAAGTGTGATCGAACCAAACGAGAGATGAGTGATGACATGAGATGTTGTCTTTACGATAGAGTGATTTGATAAAAACGACCGTAAAATTTGTACAAAAGAGGTGTCTATTTCTCTGAATGAAGATCCATTTAAATAAAACTGACTCTTGAAATTTATTTGTATAAAGGCCTCACTCATGAGATTATTCTCGAATTTCAATACGGATCTAGAGGCAACTCTTGTAAAGAAATATAAGAAGAATTTTTGAGATGATAAAATTCTTTCGATCCATAAGTCTAGGTGGTTCTATATAACGTGAGTTATTTGACCATTTGTGTTGTTTTTTGTAGTCTTTAGTGTACTTCTTTCCGTTGTATATATGAATGAATTTGACTTCAAAGAGGTTGTTATTCCTACATTTTGGGGGGTAATGCTTTTGTATTTCGTGTTCGTTTCTCGTCGTTCTTCTAAGAATTACGTCGATTATAAGATGGATTTCTTGATTGTCACACCAAAAGAACTTATTAAATATGATCAAAGATGAATGTTAGATAGGCATTCAGAAACAATTCACGTAGATAAAATAAGATCTGTAACGGTTAGCAAAAGTTGATTATTTAATAGTTTCTTTGATATTGGAACGATTACGTTTCTCGCTGAATGAAACGATGAGAAATGAGATATTATTATGCCTTTTATTGACTGAGTAGAATCAATAGAATCTAAAATCCGTCATATAATTTGATTAGATAAGTAAAGTAAAGAAAGGGAAGGAAAGAAAAGAAAAGAAAAGAAAAGAAAAGAAAAGGAAAGAAAAGAAAAGAACTTAATGAGACGAGACTGTATGCATGGTCGCCTAAAGTTGCTTGGAGTTTATAGAGAGTTGATAGGGAGTCGAAACTGAGTTGTTATTGAGTTTTATTTATGCAAGAATATGAGGTTTTTCTCGAGATTATTTCAATTGTTCCTTCTTTTGGTTATTTGATTCTTTTGAATGAATGCTTGGATAGTTCTTGATAGTCGAAACGAAGTACAACGTTCACCTGGTTCTTACGATTGATATACTGTTTGATTGGTTTTATGAGCATCTGTTCGTAGTGATGGGAGTCTTTCTCCTGTCTTGCAACAAAGAGTTGATGCAGCTATATCAGTGTATAATGCGTGAAAAATTCAAAAAATCATAGTGAGTTGATACGACAAGGATGAGACATATCTTGAAGCGATGTCTATGGGTGAGTATATGTTGTCAAAAAGTGTGAGGGAAGAAGATTTGGTTATAGACTCATGATGATATGATACATTAGCTAGTGTTCAAAGAGCAAAAAATGAGTTTGGTGTCGAGAAGATGATTATTTTCACCCAAAGATATCATCTGTGGAGGAGTGTCTTTCTTGCAAAACATAGCGATGTAGATGCTGTGTGATATTCAACAGACCATCATGCGTACTCCGTCTCAGATCTATGAACGTTAAGAGAAATGTTTGCTAGAGTGAAGGCTTTTATTGAAGTGATGTTGCTTCGTTCTGAACAAATTTCTTGACAGTCGTTACTCTAATTTTGTCTATTGTGATATATCGTGATATAGAGACGGAAATGTAATTGTAGCAATTGTAGTAATTATAAAAGCTAGTGAGTACAGGTATTTTAGTTGATATTACATCTGAATGATAAAAGTTTTTATTGCCGAAGTGATTACATCATCTGCCCAAAAGAAACTTGTAGAACAAAGAATAGAAGAATTAGAGCAATTAGTTTCCACGTATTGATGATTGACCGTTGTGAAATCTGTTCAGCAAAGAGCTAAGCCTAACTATAGAACATATGTGTGATCTTGAAAACTTGAAGAGATAATTGACGATATGAAATTGTGTGGGGCAACTCTTTTGATTTTTTGAAATATTTTGAAACCAGGTCAGATATATAATGTGAATGAAATCTTACGCGAAGCATCAAAAGATGAAGAAGAGATATTTCAAGCTCGAGACAGAGTTGATCTTATCCTCAAAATATTTGATCGTCATGCAAAGAGTTCTGAGGCAAGACTTCAGATTGAACTAGCTAGTATTAAACATATGTGACCTCGTATTTTTGGTATGGGTATGGAGTTAAGTAGGCAGTGATGATGAATTGGTACGAGCTGAATAGGAGAGACAAACACTGAAATTATGCGCAGACATCTAAGAACTAGACGTCGTCAGACTGAGACGCAACTGGAGAGATATGAACACGTGAGAGAGGTCCATAGACAGGCTAGAAAAAAGAGGCATCTACCGACGATATGACTTGTCTGATATACAAATGCTTGAAAATCATCACTCATGAATGCACTTACAAATAAAGGGGTTCTCGTCGAAAATAAGTTGTTTGCGACACTGTGAACGGATGTCGGAAAGCTCTATGTTCCTTCTTTGAGTTGAAAAGGGAAAGAAATTCTCATCAATGATACTATTTGATTTATTCGTGATCTTCCTCCAAGTTTAATTCAGGCGTTTAAAAGTACACTTGAAGATAGTATTGAAGCAGATATTCTCTTTCATGTAATAGATGCGGCAGATGAGTTATGGTACGATAAAATTCGCGTTGTAGATAGTATTCTAGATAGTATTCACGCAGAGCAAAAAAGGGTCTACGTGTTTAATAAAATAGATCTTCTAGAAGATCAAGAGTCAATAATGAAAGAACAAAAAGAGCGATTAGAAGTGTATTGTGAAAAAGAAGACTATCCTTCTCCAGATATCCATTATGTCTCTTCTTTTGCTTGAAATTGATTACAGGATCTTAAAGATTATCTTGTACAAGAGTTGAAGTATCCTTCATAATCATGATTTTTGACTTTACTTTTGAGTTATTTTAAAAAATTGAAAGAATTCTTCATGAAAAAAATGCTGGCATGATTCCTTTTTTTCTTTCAATTGCTGTGATCAGTATGGGGGCAGTCTATAACGCTTTCAGTTAATACCACTGAGGTCGATATTTTTTGATCTTTTTCTTTGACCGTTCAGATTGACCCTGGAGCATCTAGATCTCTAAAAGATATACAACTTGCGTGAGTGAGTGACTTTGAAATTCTCTCAAAATCTCAACGTCAACAAACTCAGATAGTAAATTGAGCAATGACTCAACAGGTCTTCATTTCATTTCAATTGGCTCCAAAAGAACTATGAACCTACTCATTATGACCTGCTTCCGTTCTTCTTGACGGTTGAGTAACTCAGAGTAATACGATAGATATGGTTATATCAGATCTGTCAGCTTGATGACGTGTAGAGTGAGTAGAATGAGTGGATTGATATGTAGATAATGAGCTATCGTTTCGAGAGACGAAACTTTTTACCTGGTATCTTGTCTTGGTTTCCCTTGTAGTTGTTTTGTGTCGACTTTTGTATGAAGAAATAAAGAAAGAAAAAATGATCATAGAGTAGTATGATAATAGAATATGAGTTCACCATAGCATATAAGGTGAGTCTGATAATGCTCTCCGTTTTATATCTTCTTTCTCTGTAACCTAATACTATTTCCAATAACTGCTAGGTCACTCATAGCCATTGCAGCTCATTCGAATGCGGGATTTAGAAGAATTCATCGTGGAATAAAAAATGCTCACGCTGCGAGAGGTATTCAGATGATATTGTAAGAGAATGCCCAGATAAGATTCTGAACGATTGCACTGTGCGTGAGTTTACTTATGCGTATTGCTTTGAGTAGTTTTGATATGTCTCCATGAAGAAGTGTCATATCTGATGATTCGATCGCGATGTCTGTTCATGTACTCATAGCTATACCTACGTCTGCTTGTGCAAGAGCTGGTGCATCATTTATTCCATCTCATATCATCACCACAAAATCGCTATTCTTCGTATCTTGTGGTGTTGCTGGGAGTTCGCTCGGACAGCATCAATTGTTACTGTCATCTCACTTTTTCGTTGGTGAACTTTTTTTGCTTATAGACTGTACGAGTAGAGCTTTGTCTTCAGGTGAAACTTCAGCATATCGTTTTTTGATTCAAAGTTGTTCGGCTATTGCTTTTACAACATTGGTGTGATCCCCGCTAATGATGATTGCCTCTTTTCATTCAGCTTGGAGTTTTTTAATGGTTGCAATTGATTCTGGTTTTAGTGTGTCAGCAAGTCACAACACTGCAAGAATATTCTTCTCGTCTACAAGGCAGATTGGGGTAATTGCTTGAGTGCTCAGTGAGTGTATTACTTTCTCATCAAGGGGGTATCCGTTTGCTTTCACCCATTTTGGACTTGCTACGGTGTATTTTTTTCATCAGACATGTGCGGTAACTCCTGATCAAACAATAGTGGTGAAATCTTTTGCTAACACTGTTGTGTCTATGTTGTCGTTTTCTTGTCTATAGTGCTTGGTGATAGCTGTTGCTAATGGGTGATTTGCCTCTGATTCTATAGCGTAGAGAATGTTTGATATTAAACTTTTGTCTCAGTAGTATTCTTCAGCTATTACCTTGGGTTTTCACTCAGTGAGTGTTCCTGTTTTGTCGAAGATGAAGCTTGTTGCCTTTCTTAATTTTAGGAGTCATCTTGCGTCTTTACATAAGATTCAATTTTTGGCGAGATGTCACACTCATGTCGTGACAGCCATTGGCGTGGCAAGTCAAATTCAACATGGACACGCTATTACAAGAACTCAAATGAATGATGCAACTGCTATACTAATATGTTTGTCTCATACTCGTCCTTCTCAAAAGAAGAACCAAACGAGTGCTGATCAGATCGCGACACATAAGACCAGTGGAATAAATCGTTTCATGATACGATCAACCAATGATTGAATTGCAGGTCTTGATTGCTGAGCCACCGTAACGATATCAATTATTTTTGAAAGATATCATTCTGAACTCGTCGCGGTAATTGTTCATAACAAAGATCAATTAAGATTTACTGTTCATCAGATAAGTGTGTCTCAAACTGATTTCAACACAGGTAACGACTCTCCGGTAATCATAGACTCGTCGATATCTGCTGATCATTGTTTTATGATGCAATCCAGGGGAACTTTCTCTCCGGACTTTATGCGTACGTTATCCGATGCACGTAATTCTTCTACTCCAATTTCTGTTTCTGATCAGTCGGTATTGATACGAAGAGCATTTTTTGCCTGGAGATTCAAGAGTGCTTTGATTGCCTCTCCAGATTTTGTCATCGTGCGATGTTCTAGATACTTCCCGAGTGAGATGAATCAAATTACCACAATTACTGCTTCATAGTATACCATGCTAGTATCTATGTATGCAGAGAGTGGTTTCTCAAAAGAAGAAACAATGAAACTATAGATATATGCGGTTCCAGTTCAAAGTCATACTAGTGTGTCCATACTAACAACACCATTCAAGAAGTATCTTTTCACAGCTTGTAAATATTTCTGTCAGACAACAAAAAGCATAATCGTCGCGGCAGCAAGGAGAAAATTACGAAAGAGATTATGTACTGGTTCTGACATGGGTTCTCGTCGTCCTTGACCTGCTCAAATCATCCATCCCATATCAACTAGACCTACCATAACAAGAGGAATTGCTATCATCAAATTACGATATTCGATTGATTTTTCGAGTGCTTGAGGATCATTGGTAGACCCTGATGATCAGAGAATCAGATTATATCAATATGTTTGAAGTTCAGTGTCGATCTCTTTGGGGGTAGTTTGTTGTTCGTCGAACTCATACGTTACTTTCTTGTTCTCTACATCGACATAACACGATGATATCCCAGGAATGGCCAAAGACTTCTCTTTCACGATAGCAGCACATGAGACACAATCTATTCCTTGAATAGGAAATGTTTCTTTCATAGAAGCGATATCTTTGTAAATAAAAACTTTTAAAATTATCCTTGAACTACAATAGTTCAGTGATTAGATCAGGTACTACACGTAAGGCGATATGTTCCTGCTTGTACTGGATTGAATGCGAAGGTGATTGGCACTCACTGTTGTACTGCATGTCTTGTTCCGTCTGGTAGATTAATGATGGATTTGCATCATATTCCGTTCATCAATGGGTCTATCGTGATTTGATAACTTTTGTTACTTGCTAATAAAATGTCCATTGGTTCGAGTCTGTTTCATAGGTGACTCCAGGTAAGGGGTTCGATTGTTGCTTGAACTATTCACTGTTCACTAGGTGATCCTGTTCATCCGTTCATAGCTGTATACCCATTTCAAAACGTCATGAGACCAAAAGCAATGAGTAATCATGCGACAACCTTATTAAACATTTTCATTTTTGATTTGAAATATCCTGCACTCATTCAGAGTCATAGTAGTAGTGGGATTGTTCAAAGTCAATAAGCTCAGAGTATGAGTGCTCATTGAACTGCTGAACCAGTTTGCATCGCAAATAATTGCATACTTTGAGTGAATCAACACGGCAAGAAGAAGGTTAATGCTCAGACAACAAGTGCGTATTTTGGATCATTAAGCTTTTTAATGATTTTTTCTGTTCCACCTGGAAGGTGAAATCATCGTTTGGTAATACTTGGAACAAATCAGAATATTTGTAGTCAGACATAGGCTAAAATGAGCCCAACAATCATCATAAGAACAGCATTAAACGTTGGAGATATTTGAAACGACTGCCCAACATATCACAAGAGTGCTCATCATCAGATGAATGCTGCCATTCTTCAAGCATGGAAAAGTCCTTGTGTTTTGAGGAGGTTGCTCCAGTTTTTATCCTCAAGTGCTTCTACATAACTTACCACTATTCAACCAGTAACTGCAAGACAACTTGACCCACAAGCAACAAGTCATACAAGAAATGCTACTCATAGTCACATGTTTGGTCAGTACTCTCAGATATATTTTGTAAGATCAAATTGCATAAACACTCGAAGAAGGGTGAAGATTCATGCTCAGATTGCAAACTGTTCGATTCGTTGATCTGGTGAAAGTGATGATCACTGTTGTGATGCTTCTTTGTGTTCTGAGAGAGAGTAGTCGTGTTCTGTAAGGATTGCATTAAGTTTGTCTCGATCATCTTTTGATGTATATTCTAGCGTCATTTTCCCTGTTTTGTGTGAAAGTGCGTGTACCTTTATGCTCGGTACTGCATCAAGTGCATCACGAAGAACTGTCTCACATGAGACGCAATCCATTCATTGCACATAGACGGTCTTTTTTGTTGTTTTCATCTTATAGGTTGTTTCAAACGAATAAATAGTGAGTACTAGCACAACTCATCACGATAGTTCGTAGTTGCGTAGTGTTATAGTAGTGTTATAGTAGTATATAGGTATCTAGTATAGTAAAAAACAAAAATAATGTATAAAGATCGAAAGATTCTTGTCTGTTTTTTGGTGACAAAATTTTGTTTCTGTGTGTAATATATTCGAAGAAGATTACATCGAAACTGTCTTCGGAGTTCTCTTTAAGACGAAGAAAACGAAACGTGAATATAAAATGAACTTCTTCGAACGAAACAAATTCTAAGAATTTATTTTATTTGTGACCGTCTCCATTTGAGTAGCTTTTTTATCAAAAGTTTGTCTGTTGTAAAGAGAAAGAGTACGTTCATAGTGATTTTCTTCTCGATTTTTCATGGTAGATTGATACACACTAGAGTATTGATTATTTTATTTACTTCACTCAAAAAAAACGCATATGAATGCAGATGCACTTCAAGAAGATATCACGTATATATCAGAACAAATTAAAGCTCTGATAGCCGAAGTTCAAAAGGTGGTAATCGGACAAGATGTACTTATTAGAAATATGGTCATAGCCTTGTTTGCAAGAGGACATATTATCTTAGAGTGAGTGCCGTGACTAGCTAAAACTCTTTCTATAGAGACCCTTGCAAAAACGCTTGGTGTGGATTTCTCTCGTTTACAGTTTACTCCAGATTTACTTCCATCTGATTTGATCTGATCTCAGATGTGGAATCAAAAAACGCATGAGTTTATGATCAAAAAATGACCTGTCTTTGCTCATTTTGTCCTCGCTGATGAGATTAATCGTGCTCCAGCAAAAGTACAATCTGCGCTCCTTGAAGCTATGGCTGAGAGACAGATCACCATTTGAGATCAGCGTTTTGTACTTGAGGAGCCATTTGTCGTGATGGCAACACAAAATCCTGTTGAACAAGAAGGAACCTATTCTCTTCCAGAAGCTCAACTTGATAGATTTCTTTTGAAAACAGTCTTGACCTATCCAACACCAGAAGAAGAAATTGAGATTATGAGAAGATTTAGTGGAGCATCACCGATACAGAACGTACATGAGATTATCCCTCATGAGGATATTTTAAAGATGCAGAATGCGATTGATCTGGTTCATGTTTCAGATGCAATGTATGGATATGTGAGAGATCTTGTTCTGGCTACCAGGGATCCCAAAACATACTGATGTGATCGTCTTACTCCATATCTGCAGTTTGGGTGATCGCCTAGAGCTTCACTTGCTCTTGTGCGTGCAGCAAAGGTAATGGCAGTAATTCATGGAAGATCGTTTGTGATTCCTGAGGATGTGCAAGAAATCGTGACCGATGTACTGAGGCATAGACTCATTCTCACCTTTGATGCAATCGCAGATGGCGTCACAAGTGAGGATATTATTGCAGAAATCGTGAAGACGATTCCGACAGTCTAGTTGAAAAAAAAGGACGGAGGAGTAGTATCGACTCCGCCCTGGAGAACCTAATTTTTGTTCTCCATTTTTTTCCCGATTATCCCTATAAGGGATACTGAGAAAACTACAAAGAATAGTATTCCTATTCCATATGGTAGTCTCTCAGCATTGTAAGCGAGAAAAATACTTAAATAAAAAATCATCGTTTTTTTATTTACACTATTTTCTTTTCCTCGGATTAGGGGAGACCGGCTTCTCTTGTTGAAAAGCCCCGCATACTAAGAAGAATAAATGTACACAAAAAAAAAGTTTTGTCAACATATTGCGTATGCAGATAAATCCAGCACTACAGTCACTTCATTTGAAACTAGGACGTTCGATCACGTCACAGTTTTTGTGATCGTATGTGACGAAATATACCGGGCAGGGAATAGAGTTCGCTGATATAAGACAGTATGTTCAAGGGGATGATATCAAGCGTATCGACTGGAAGACATCTGCAAAGAAAGGTGAATGGTACTCCAAGAAATATGTCGAAGAAAGGCAGCTGAGGGTGTGGTTTGTGAAATGATCGTTGCTGTCTCGTAGTGTAGCATTGAAAAACAAGAGAGATGAACTGATCTATGCTCTATGATATGCCGCACTCAAAAATGGAGATAGAATCTGATCGATTCAAGATGATCGTTGATCAGTCCACGTAGAGAAGATGAGTGGAAAATGGGAGGCAGTTCGAAGAATGCTCTCTGATAACAGTTGAAGTGACCAACGCACAGACATGAGTACTGATACCGCTATCAGCACAGTTGCAAAAAAGCGATGAGATCTATTTTCCTATATCTTACGCTGACCGAACGCACAAAAGAACGAGAAAAAACCACTATCACTCAATGAACTCCTTGCTGTCATGGTTCGTCTGCGTATAAAAGGATCATTACTCGTGATTCCTTGCTTTGATCTACAGGTAGATCATGCTTTGATAAAAAAACTGTGACATGAGAATGAGATTTTGTTTGTGCATCTGTTCCATAAAGCAGAACGCACTGGACACGATGAGTTTCCTTATCTTCAATTCTGAACGGGATCAAAGAGTGTATGTATATGAACATGACCTGGTGCTCAAAAGGAAAGAGATGAGTATATCCGTCATGTAAATGAACTCCTAGAAACGACAAAAAGAACTGTTCAATCGGTGGGCGGAACGTATCTTTTGTTAGATGAGACAAGTGATGTTGTCAGAGAGATTATGTTGAAAATGAGATAGAGGTTCCGTATAGACAAGATTAGTATAAGATTCCCGTATATCGTCCGCTTTTTTGCTTCTGTTTTTTTGTTGCATGTCTTGAGATTCCCTCTATGTATATGACTATATCGATCAACTTCCCTTTTTATGGGGAGAGTTGTTTTGATGGCGGACTGTAGTCTGGGGAGTTATCTCTGTTATACTTATTGGCTTGTTTTGGAAAAAAAGAACAGCACCAGTTTCTATTCATGAAGCTGAAACGCTAGATGAACGTGTGCTTGAAGTGGTCTATGACGAAGAGGCGTTGATGCATCGCTTTATGGAGCTTGAAGAGAATATCTTAACGATGAAGCACGACGAGCGATATGGTACCTACCAGTCACTCTTGAGAGAGTATATCTTGTGAGTATATATGATTGATCTCACGAGTGCAACGTATGCTGATGTCCAGAAGAGTGATCTGAATCAAGAAGTAAAATGACTCTTGGAAGAGACGTATTATTTTCCCTATCGTGATGAAATTTACGGTGAAAATGTATCTATGAGTACCTATATACAAAAGGCGAAACGTATTATTTTTGATTAGATGTTTATCATGAGTAAGAAAACTGTACGTGAGAGGGTGGTTCGTTTCTTTCATATCGCCCCTGTCCATCGAAAAGGGTATGCATGGATAATTTTTGGTGGAGTAGTTATCTGATTGGGATCCGTCTATACGGTTATTTTTCTTGAAAGAATTACAGCTTCGCTGGAGGATTGAAATGTATCTCAGATGCAGACGTATGCATTGTATCTGTTGTGAGTGGTGATTATCTTATTTCTTCAGAAATTATTCATAAAGGTAAAAATGTTTCATACGATGTGAGTGGTGAGTGATAGTATAGATGAGATCTACTTGGAAAAATTTATCCGTGCAGACAATAATGCTGTAGAACGCGTATGAACTTGAAGAATGATTTCTGTGTATTCTAAATGAATCTGGATCCGGAATGATCTTTTGGTGCAAGTGTTTGTCTATGTTCCTATGATATTGGTGATTCTTGTTGTTTCTTTTGGTGAAGTCCTTCAGTTTGGATGGAACTATGTCTTGATCTGATTGGGTGTTATTGTTCTGGAGCTTCTCTGGATATTTTTGTTTAGATGATCTCTTAGATATCGGAAGCATAAAGCAAAAGATATTTCTATAGAAATAGACAGGCTAAGAGTGAAATGGTTTATGTCGAAGTTTGAAATGCTTCAGCAAGCAAGAATGGATACTGAAATTGGAACGAAAAAAGCACATACATACGAGTGGCGATGATATAAACATAGGCACAAAACTCTCCAAGCGTGGTCGTATGATTGATCAATATTGTTTACGAATTTTCTCTTGGTGTGAGTTGCGTATCGAGTATGAACGTGAGTATTGCAGTGACAGTACACATATGCTGATTTTGTTCTCTTGACGGGGCTTGTCTTGTTGTTCAAGAGAGAGATGTCTACTATTGTTTGATTTATCCAAGGGATGTCAGATAATCGAGTGCATCTAGAAAAGTTCCGAGCTCTTTTTGATCGTATAGGAGAGATGAAATGATATGAGTCATGAGCAACATTTGACTATAAGACATGAGATATTTCTTTGAAGTGAATTTCATATGGATATACAGAAGAACTCGTATTCTCTGATTTTTCATTAGATATAAAGTGATGAAAGAAAACGGCACTTGTCTGAGTTTCTTGATCGGGAAAGTCTACCTTAGTGAAACTTATTGCAGGGTTCCTTACTATTTCTGAGTGAGAGATGTTTGTTGATGGACAGAACATGTCAGATGTCTCATTGAAATCATACTATCCACATGTGTGATATCTTACACAAGAACCTAGCGTGTTTGATGGAACGGTGAGAGAAAATCTCTTGTACTGATATAGTTGAACTGACGAGCACCTTCAAGAAAAAATTGAGGCTGCCTTGCTTGATGCTCATTGTGAATTTGTCCATACTCTTCCAAACTGATTGTGAACAGAAATTGGTGAGAAATGAGTAAGACTTAGTGGTTGACAAAGACAAAGATTGGCTCTTGCAAAAGTTTTTCTCAAGAATCCGTCAATACTGATTTTGGATGAGCCGACATCTGCACTCGATAGTTTCTCCGAAGAGTGTATTTCAGATTCTCTCAGTCGTTTGTTTGAATGACGTACGGTGCTCATTATTGCTCATAGACTTCAAACAGTTAAGAGTGCAGATGAAATTATTGTTCTTGGAACACATTCAGAAGAAAAGGAGGTATGAACTGTTATTTTAGAGAGAGGGACTCACGATGAACTTGTGGATATGTGATGACAATATGCAAATATGTTAGAACTCCAGAGTTGATTTTAAGTCAATCGGTAGTGCGTAAACAGTGCCATTAATTGATTGCAAGTATTCGCCTTTTCGCTATAGTTCTTAGCATTGAGAAAAAACAAATAATTTGTTTGTATCGATTTTATCTTCTGAAAATTTCTTGTCCATGTTCGAACGATTTGTAAATAAAATAATTGGTGATCACAACCAAAAGCAAATTAAAAAAGTAATGCCTCTCGTACACAGTATTAATGAACTGTACGAATCTTGGCATGATCTTTCTGATGAAGAAATTCAGGCGAAAACTCCTGAATTCAAGAAAAGGCTCTCTGACTGAGAATCTCTTGATGATCTCCTTCCAGAAGCATTCGCTACTGTTAAGCAAGCGTGTAAGAGACTTGTGGGACAAGAGTTTGAAGTAAAAGGAAATACAGAGACATGGAATATGATTCCATATGATGTACAGCTTGTGTGATGAATAATGATTCATCAAGGAAAGATGGCAGAGATGAGGACGTGAGAATGAAAAACACTTGTCGCAACACTTCCTTGTTACCTGAATGCACTGTCAGGAAAGTGAGTACATGTGGTAACAGTAAATGACTACTTAGCTTCTCGTGATGCTGAATGGATGGGGAATCTGTATGGACGATTGTGACTGTCAGTTGGATCTGTTGTAAAATGAGTCCCAGTGAAAACGAGAAGAGATCAATACGAAAAAGATATTACGTATGTTGAAAACTCAGAACTAGGATTTGATTATCTTCGTGATAATCTCGCTAAGACACTTGAAGAAAGAAATATGCTGCGAAGACCAATGCATTATGCGATTGTGGATGAGGTGGATAGTATTCTGATTGATGAAGCAAGAACACCACTTATTATTTCACAACCTAGCTGAGAACCTACAGAGAAATATGAATACTATGCACAGATCGTGAAATTATTGACTCCATCAAAAAGTAAGAAAAAAGTGAGTAAATGATTTTTGGCTGAATTGATGAAAGATGGAGCTGAAGAAGAAGGAGAAAAAGATGAGGGTGGGGATTACTATATAGATGAAAAGACAAAATCTGTTACATTGAGTAGTGAAGGTATTCAAAAACTTGAGAAAATACTTAACGTGGAACACTTGTATAAAGAACTATGATATGGCGAAATTCACCACATTGAGAACTCACTTAAGGCTCAGGCGGTATATAATAAGGATAAAGAATATTTGGTTCGTGATGGACAAGTGATGATTGTCGATGATCATACGTGACGTGTTATGCCATGAAGAAGATTTAGTCAGTGATTACATCAGGCGATAGAAGCAAAAGAGAATGTTGCGATTCAAAGAGAGAGTAGGACGCTTGCATCAATCACTTACCAGAATTTCTTCAAACAGTACGAAAAACTGAGTGGAATGACGTGAACAGCCCTTACGGAAGCTGAAGAGTTTGAAAAGATTTATGAAACAGAAACGGTTACCATTCCTACCAATAAGCCTATTTTGAGAGTAGATAAGCAAGATCAGGTCTACTTTAATCAAGATGCAAAACGAAATGCTATTGTAGATCATATTCAATTCTATCATAGCGTGTGAGTACCAATATTGATTTGAACAAGTTCGATTCAAACATCTGAACTGGTATCCTCTGTGTTAAATAAATCTCACGTAAAACATTTTGTTCTGAACGCGAAATTTCATGAACAAGAGGCGAACATTGTGATGAATGCTGGGAAGCAATGAAGTATTGTTGTTGCAACTAATATGGCTTGACGTGGTACTGATATCAAGCTTGAAAAGTGAATGAATGAAGCACTGGCAGCATGATATGCATCAGCAATTTCTGAAAAACTATCACATATTTGATCGTTCGTTGCTACTGTGTATTCTGAGATAGAGTATACTCGATTTCTTACAGCAGTGCGTGCTCATTTTTGAATTCCTGACAGTGAGCAATCTTGAAACTCTTTCTCGACAGATCTTGTCAAAATATCTGTAACGAAGAATAAGGCAAAAAAGAACGCTGAAGACGCATATGCAACTCTCACGTTTAGTTCGGTTTCTCCAACGGTTGATACTGAGGTTGAAGAGAGAGAACTTCACTTTGGATTATTGATTCTTGGAACTGAAAAACATGAATCTCGTCGTATAGATAATCAGCTTCGTGGGCGTGCATGAAGACAGGGTGATCCGTGAATGTCTGTGTTTTTTGTTGCTATGGATGATGAAATTATGCGTAAGATGTGATGAGATAAGATCCAATGAGTCGCAAGGATGATGCTTGGTAAGGATGAACTAGAATCTATGGCGTTTACTCAGAAGCAGTTTACAAACTCAATCGAAAGAGCTCAGAAACAAATGGAAGGTCGACATTTTGGTATTAGAAAGCATTTGTTTGATTATGATAGTGTGATAAACAAACAAAGAATGAAAATCTATTCGAAACGTGATGAGATTCTTTGAGTGTGAAATGATTATTCTGAATGAAATACTTGAGATGAAACTATTGTATGATTAGATATCTTAGATGAATCAAGGCATTATATAGATGATGTTGTCTGATCTCTTGTCTCTACGTATGCGACATATAAACCATGGAACGTAGGTGAACTTACAGAATCAATAGAGCAAATTACAACAGTTGCGTTTGAAGATCATGAGCTTTTAGCTTTGAATTCTTCATCGTCTTTGAAAGCATTTCTTATTGAGAAATTACATGAATCATTTGATTTAAAATTAGAGTGAATCGATGAAGAACGTTCGCTTGCGTACGTTAAGAAAATAACCTTGTCAGTTATTGATAAATACCGAGTAGAGCATATAGATGAAATGTCTTATTTGAGAGAAAAGGTCTCTCTTTGGAGTTACGCTCAGCAAGACCCTCTCGTGATCTATAAAAAAGAAGCATACGATAAATTTACCTGACTATTGGCGACGTTCAAAAAAGAGACACTTTCAATGATCATGAGAACCAATTTTCAGGAAATACAATGAGCTGAACAACTTGCAGAACAGTTAGAAAATGCAACATGAGAAGTAGATATTATGGAAGTATTGAAAAAAGTTGCATGAGATGTAGACATCTGAACCTTAAATAAAATGCAACAAATGGCTCAACAGCAATGAGCAGTGTGAGTAGCTAACGCTATTGAGAAACACAAAAAGGTAGAGCTAAGTAGTGGACAGTCTGCGACGGTTATCGAAGAAGATGATGAGTTTGAAATTCTAGAGTTAGATGATGAAGATCTCGTTGTGACCTCATCATCATCTACTTCATCATGATCAGATATCGAAGTAATTCAACCAGTACGTAAAAAGTTGAGACCAAACGATAAGATAAATGTTCAATATCAAGATGGACGTATTGAATATGCCGTCAAATATAAGAAGATAAAAGAGAAGATAGAATCTGGGGAAGTGAAGGTTGTTTCTTAGAGTGAAATGCAAAACGTGAGTGGAAAATTTGAATATGATTATGTGGTCTTTCTTTTGCTAGCAAAAGGGAGACTTTTTTGCTCTATAGGAAATTTTAAACCAATTCTCTATAGATGTATACATACTCCAATTATTAAGTGAGTTTTGAGTATAAAATAGAGTGATTCTCAGCTTATATGTTGAGAATCAAAAATCCGTGGGATTATTTTACTTAAATTCAATGGCTCATGAATTTTTCTGAACAAGTGAGAGAATATCTTTTCCCTTTATGGGTCGATAAAACTATTACCACAAAAGGTATAATTTTTAAGGCTGTAGGAACGATTTATGGTATGAGTACACCTCTTTTTATAAGAGAATTAGCTTCCCGTATTGAAATTGCAGATATGCAATGATTATATCAAATAGTTCTTTTCTTTGTGCTGTATTCTGTCTTCTTTTATTGGGCTAGATATTCAATCAGAAATTGGGGGCGAGTGACGACAAGAGAACGATACGAACAAGTATTAAATGAAAAGTATTTGAAGAAATTTGTTCATTTGAATAATAACTTTACAGAAAAACTATGAACAGGAAGAGCGATTGCGATCGTGAATAAATGAGTTGATATACGAAGAATGTCACTGAAGAATCTTGTCGAAAAGTGTACTGAATTGTTTTTTGCAATTATCTTTACTCTTATATTGCTTTGAAATGCTTGATGGCGATATGTTATAGCATTTTTTGGCGCAGTTCTGTTTATCTTTATGCTTGCGAACTATTTCAATTCGTTCATTTTGGCTTGAAGGAGAAAAAGAAAAGCAGTAAGAGTGATCTATTCAAACTTTGTCGTGAGACTAATTATGTCTAAGTTCGAAATTTTACAGTCATGAAATCGACAAAAAGAACATCAAAAAATAAAAACATTTACTGATGAGATGATTTGAATTACTTCGTGATATTCAAGTAGTGTTATTGCTTTTTTCTTTTGAAATACTATTCTTTTGTATTGTTTAGTGATTTTTTGTCTGCTGTTTGTTGGATTACAGGTAGTCTCATGATCAGCTGATATTTCACAGTTTGCAGCAATGTCTGCGATGTTAATTCTGATCGTAGAGAAAATAAAATCTCTTCTGAATTTTTATAAAGATATATCCAGAGACTGGGTTCATGTTGAAAAGCTATTTACGCTTTTTGATGAAGCTAAAGAAATAGATATGCAAGAGCATCTACCAGACTTGATGTTTTCACAATGAGATATTGATATACAGAATATTACATACTGATATGAGTGAAATATGGTCTTCTCAGATTTCTCACTCCATATTTCTGGCTGAAAGAAAACAGCACTTGTCTGAGTCAGTTGATCAGGAAAATCAACGTTGGTCAAATTGATTTCTGGGTGTCTTTCACCTTCTCAGGGAAAGATAGTAATTGATAATCAATGATTGGATCAATTTTCTCTGACCTCGTACTACAAGCATATCTGATACCTTACGCAAGAACCAAGTGTGTTTGATGGAACAATTTATGATAATCTTACCTATGCAATAGATACAGGACTCTTTTCTAAAGATGAGATAACAAAAAAAGTAGAGCAGGCGATTAGTTTGTCTAAGTGTGAGTTTGTATATGACTTTTCAGAATGACTTCAAACTGAAATTGGAGAACGCGGAGTGAGACTGAGTGGAGGACAGCGTCAACGTCTGGCGATAGCAAAAGTAATCTTGAAAGATCCATCAATCATAATTCTAGATGAACCGACATCAGCGCTCGATAGTTTCTCTGAAGAGGCAATCACGCAGGCGATGAATAATCTGTTCGCATGAAGAACAGTGATCATTATCGCACATAGACTTCAGACAGTGAAAGAGGCAGATGATATTATTGTCTTGGGAAATGAGAGACTAGAAGCTAGAAACCAGAAATGAGAAAAATGAGATTTGAAACATCAAGAAAACTCAAATACGAGGGGTGAACTCGTGAGGAGTCCGGAAAAGTCTACAAGATGAAGTATTGTCATAGAGAGAGGGACGCATAAGGAGTTAGTTGAAATGTGATGATATTATGCTAAGATGTTGGAAGTGCAGACAGGGTTTTAGTTTTTCACATGTAAATTATGAAAATAGCAGTAATGTCTGATTCCCATGATGATTGGAATTCTTTAGAGAATG
>CALCME010000070.1 GCA_937965925.1 Candidatus Absconditabacterales bacterium
CGTTGAGCCTTTTTCAGCCTACCGGATGTTTCTTTACTAATTAGAATATAACTAAAAATAATTATTTTGCAAGAAATAAGTAAATATTGCTGTATATACAGCGATTTTTTGTTTCTTTTTAGGTTGAGATAGGTAAAAGTAAGTATTTATTGTATGACTCCCTCATGAAACTCTCAACATTGTTCGTAAAGACTCAAAAACAAGACCCATCTGGAGAAGAAAGCATCAATGCAAAACTCCTTATCAGATGAGGGTTTGTGTATAAAGAAATGGCAGGAGTGTATACCTTCTTGCCGCTATGACTTAGAGTATTGCATAAAATAGAGAATATCATCCGTAAGCATATCAATACTGTGTGAACAGAACTATTGATGACCGCACTTTCTCCTGAAGAAAGCTGGGTGAGAACTGGTAGATTGGAAACTATCGATGTATTGATGAAGACAAGTGGGGCTAATGAAATCTCTCGTAACAAATCTACTAATGAGTATGTATTGAACTGCACTCATGAGGATATGATTACCCCAATCGTAAAATCTTATGTGAATTCATATAAGGATCTACCCGTACATGCCTATCAGATCCAGAATAAATTTCGTAATGAAGCGAGAGCCAAGAGTGGAATCCTAAGAGGTCGTGAATTTCGTATGAAGGATCTATATAGTTTCCATGCGACGGAAGAGGACTTCGAGCAATATTACGACCATATGAAGACAGTATACGCAGATATTTTTGAAGAACTAGGAATAGGAGATCAGACATATGTTACGCTTGCAAGCGGATGAGACTTCACCAAAAGATATAGCCACGAGTTTCAGACAGTATGTAGTGTAGGTGAAGACATTATCTATACAGATAAGGCTTCGAAAATGGCTATCAATCAAGAAGTTTGGAACGATGAGACCAAAGCACTGTTCCCAGATGCACAATGGGAAGAAACTACAGCAAGTGAGGTAGGAAATATCTTTCCGTTAGAAACAAAGTTTACTAAAGCAACGGATTTCACCTTCGTAGATGCAGATGATACCAAGAAACATCCTATCATGGGTAGTTATGGAATTGGTCCTTCTCGTGTGATGTGAGTGATCGTAGAAATCTTCAATGATGCTAAGTGAATCATCCGACCAAAAAATATTGCACCGTTCGAATATGTGATTATTGCTATTGGTGATAGATGACTAGAAGAAGCTACTAAACTGTATGATACTCTCGTTGCTAAGTGACTAGATGTCTGTATCGATGACAGAAATATGGGTCCATGAGCTAAGTTTGCAGATGCAGAGCTTATTGGATACCCAACCCAGATCATCATAGGAAATAAGACCTTGGAGCAATGAATGAGTTGTGAGGTTGTGGATAGAGCTACAGGAGAGAAGGAATTGAAGAAGATTGCTGACCTTTCACTATAGAATAAGATTTATATCTTCCTAATTACATGAACTTCAAAGACCTCCAACAATTCCTAGCTCATTTTCAACAAACACACAACGAGAAGTTTGGAGCTAATACTTCTCAAGAAGTTGAATTGCTAATGAATATGACAAAACTAACAGAAGAAGTCGGTGAGTTGGCAGAACAAATGTTGAAGTATCAAGGAAGACAACGCAGTGCTAAGGGAGATTTTAATCTTGTTGATCTAGAAGATGAAGTCGCTGATGTGATTATTGCAGCATCGATGATGTCAGTTGTACTTGAGGTAGATATAGAGAAAGCTATCCAAAGAAAAGTAGAAAAAATAAAAACAAAACGATGAATAGATTTAGATTTATAAAATTTTTAATAACTAAGAAATGGTATGAAAGAGTTGCAAAAACAAGTTGATGATTGGATTAATACGATTTGAGTGACATACTTTGATGAAATGACGAACTGCGCACAACTCACAGAAGAAGTGTGAGAAGTAGCAAGAGTGATGGTAAGAGAGTACGGGGAACAAAGCCGAAAAAAGGGAAAGAAGCCTGAGGATCCAACTCAAGAACTTGGTGATGAATTGGCTGATGTGCTTTTTGTACTCACCTGTATCGCAAATCAGACTTGAGTTGACCTAGAAGCAGCTTGGCAAAGATGAATGGATAAGAGAAATGGAAGAGATAAGGATAGACATAAAGATAATGAAAAGTTGACGAGTAAGCTTTAGATTTCCAATTATCAATGAAAATCTACTTTGCCTGATCCATCCGCTGATGAAGAGATGATAGAAAACTCTATCTTCAGATTATCGAGCATCTCAAACAGTATGGGACTGTTCTTACTGAGCATATTGCTGATCCAGATCTCAATTTTGATATTTCTGATAAAGAAATCTATGATGCAGATGTGGCTTGGTTGAAGAATTCTGATCTGATAGTGGCTGAGATAACGCAAACTAGCCTTTGAGTAGGATATGAACTTGGTATTGCAGAAAGTTTAGATAAACCGATACTGTGTTTGTATAATAAAAACTCCTGAAAAAGACCAAGCGCTATGATTTCAGGAAACTCAAAGATACAACTGATAATGCATGAATGAATTGATGATGTTAAGAATCATTTGGATACTTACTTTAAGATGATATAATGAAATAACAATTTATACTCTATATCTTATGTCAAAAATAATGTTGTGCGCAGCTATGACTGCAGAAAAGAATAATGATTGAACCTTGCAAATGGATAATCTTCACTATGTTTTTGAATTCGAAAAAAAATTGAAGGAGATGTGACATCAAGTTTGGCATAGTTTGCAGTCTGGTATTAAAGATGAGTTATATAAAGCTTTTGAGAAGAGTTTTGCTAGTAATATGTGATATGATCTTGGAATGAATAAAGAGTATGAACTCATTGAAGAATTTAGAGATAATCAGAATCTTTGGGTTGTGTGAATAGGTAAAGTTTCTGATGATATATTTCTAAAAAGTACTGGTATGAATTTAGAATGTGAGTATTATTCAAATAAAGATTATGCAAAGCTTATGACGATATTGCCTACATGATTTGATGAAAGTATGAATAATTGGAATAAGGTATCTTCTGTAGTTTTAAGATATCATACTGATATTAATGATTCTAAGACTATAGATCAATTAATTACTTTGATGAAACCTGTGATTGAAGCGTAGATAATTACATAAAATGAGATTTACTTTACATCTTTTGTTATGAGCCTCTCACTAAACCCACCAAAAGGAACTGCTGATCGAAAACCAGAAGAGTTTCGTATAAGAAAATATATTTTCGACACTTGGAGAACGGTATGTGAATCATTTGCTTATGATGAATATCTTGGACCTTTGGTAGAACCATCGGCAATTCGAGAAGCCAAATCTGGTGAAGATGTCTGAGGGACAGAACTCACCAAAATTACTAAGAGAAACGGTGAGATCTCAGATCTTGCGCTTCGCCCTGAGATGACACCAACCGTAACGCGTATGATCGCCAAGTATCAACGTGAGTATACGAAGCCTATCAGGTGGTTTTCGATAGCTAATTTTTACCGTAATGAACGCCCTCAAAGAGGAAGAAATAGAGAGTTTTGGCAGTGTAATGTTGATATCTTTGGTTCTGAGTCAGTCAGTGCTGATATTGAAGTGCTTCAAATGGCTTGTGAACTCATGAAGGCTTTTGGTGCAACGAGCGAGCAGTTTGA
>CALCME010000071.1 GCA_937965925.1 Candidatus Absconditabacterales bacterium
TTTTGAGTTATTTTTGCGGTATATAATGTGATCTCTGGTATATGAGCGTTGTTTGCTGATCGTTTTTGAACACTCTTTTCTATCGATAAGTATCTGATCTTACATGCGGCTGTTTTTGGGATTTTCTTGTCGTTCTTGGAAACCACACATATTGTCTGGCTCTCATTACTGATGTTAGCTGTGCTGTTTTTCTTGATGTGATTGTATACACCTACGGTATGAACCTATGTAAACAAGAACGTCCAGTCACACAATAGAACCACCATGCTTTCGATCAATAGTCAACTGTATACGATCGGAGCAGCGATAGTCCTGTTCTTCACCTGACTCGCAAGTGATGTATGATGAGTGACGAGTGCATTATATCTACTGAGTACGTTGTCATTTGTGTTTCTCGTGGCTTATGTGCTTGTGGTGAGAAAGATAGAGACAGATTAAAGTTTTTTCTAATTATATGTGGTTGTAATCCTTATATGAATTTCTATAAAGAGATTGTAAACGAGAACAGATTTATCTTTCCTTATATGCTATGCAAAATACTATTCATCTCTTGCAGGAAGCTCGAATCTATAAAAAGATCTCTTTTGGTGATACTACACGACAAAGGAGACCTTTTGATGAACTAGATAAGCGTAACCAGCAAGCAGTTGTGGTGATTTGAGAGAGAGGTCTAGGAAAAACAACATGGGTGTTACAATATCTTGAAACGCAGCAGGATACATTTTACTTTTCTGCAGATAGTCCTTTGGTAACAGATCTGTATAGACTGGTACATGAGCTTGTGGTGACATATGGAAAGAGATGTATTGTGATAGATGAAATACATCAATGAGCTGACTGGAAAAAACATCTGAAAGCACTGATAGATGCTTTTCCTCAGCTACATCTTATTGTTTTGTGATCATCTAGTCTAGATCTGTATCAATGAACTGCTGCTCTTGCAAGAAGAACGAGACATATCTATTTTTCCACAGTCTCATTTCGTGAATACTGTAAATATCTACATGGTGTCGAACTCCCTGTATATACGATAGATGATCTTCTCGCAGAAACCCCGATACTAGCCTGGTATGATAGGAAATTTGGGTGATGGTTTGATATATATATGCAAAAGTGAGCATATCCATATATGAAAGACACGACGGTAGATTATTTTGATGTACTTAGGCGTAACATGCAGAAGACTATTCTCGATGATATTCCAACATTTTTGAAGATGAAAACTGACACACTTTCTAAGCTTGAAAAGATGTTCTATTTTATAGCAAAGACTCCTCCTTCTGATTTTACCTATACTTGATTATCACAAAAGATATGACTTTCAAAGGATGTTTTAGAATCGATCATGGTCTATCTCCATAAAATCGGTGTGGTTAATCTCTTGATTAGAAGTAATAAGCTCTCTGATATCATGAGAAAAGAATTTAAAGTACTTTTATGAAACCCGAATATGTACTACGCATATGGGGTGCATAAAGATAAAGGAGCACTGAGAGAATCGTTTGTAATACACTCGTTGCGTAAGATTCAGCAACAACAGATTCTTCCTGACTATATGACGCTTCCTAGCTATGGAGATATAGCCTTTAAGTGGCAGGATAAGTATTATACATTCGAGATCTGATGAAGATCGAAATGACGTAAGCAGATAGAGGGAGTAGCAAATAGTTTTGTGGTGACTGACGAGATGATGCCAGCTCCTGGTCGTATACCATTGTGGATGTTTGGGTTGTTGGAGTAAGGTTTGTATGTGATTGTGTTAGGGGAGATAGAGACGGATTAGTATAGGTTTTTTAAAAGTATAAAGTTATGAAAATATTATTACGGGGTTATTTGCAATAAAGATTAATTCAAGATATACTTGTGTTGAATTTTATTTTCTATTATTTTTAGTCATGAATTTAGATATTGGTTATATTAAAAATTATATGCTTGATTTTTCTCAGAAAAAAACATTTCCTCAATGAATCATTTGGTATATATGTTGGTTTGCAGTAAATCAACTTGTTTTATTTTTAATTGCTTGACTATTTGGGACAAACTTCTTGTGAATACATACGCACTTTGTTTGGAGATGAATTAATGTTGTATTGCTTATTGTTCTATTTTGTTTTTTCCTAAGGTCTACTTGAGAAATCAAGAACATACTTCTACGAATTGCTCTCTTAGTGAGTGCTGGTCTTGCGTTTGTGTTTTGACCTTTATGATGACTCCCAGTATTATCTATCCTAACTATGTTCTTTCCTAAAGATCTTAGAAATGATCAGAATATCAAAATTAGTTAAAAATAATTTTTATATCGAATTCCTCCCCATGTCCTACACTGTCTCCCATTCTATCATCGACACCCTTGCTGCCTACTGAGTGAAATACTGTTTTGGTATTCCATGAGACGCTGTGGATAGTATACTTGATGCGATTAGAGTGCAAGATGTCGTTGAGTTTATCCAAGTAAGGCATGAAGAGTCCTGAGCACTTGCGTGTAGTGCGTATGGAAAGCTGACAGGAGAACTGTCTGTATGTATGGGAACATCGTGACCATGAGCGATACATCTGCTCAATGGACTGTATGATGCCAAGCTAGATAGATCACCAGTACTTGCGATTACCTGACAGTGTGCAACGAAGCTCCATGGAACAGATTTTTTTCAAGAGATAGATCATATCAAACTGTTTGATGATGTAGCTGTGTTCAACAAGATGGCAGTCAGTGCTGAGCAATTTCCACGTCTGATAGCAGATGCATGCAAAGCAGCACTTGTGCATGGATGAGTAGCACATATCAACATCCCAATAGATATTAGTATGCAGAAGATCCCAACATCATCAAAAACCCAGATCGTGCCACGAGGCGGTTCTCGATCCACGACTGCTCCAGAAGATGAGATCATTCGTGCTGCAGAGATTATAAATAAGGCGAAGAAACCAATGATATTGATGGGAAGAGGAGCAAGAGCATCACAAGAATGGATAGGACAACTAGCCAAGAAACTTGAAGCCCCAATTATTCATTCACTCCCTGCTAAAGACATCTTGGTCTGACATTCACACAAGTGCGGTGGCTCTGGACTGTTATGAACTCCTGCAGGAGATGTAGCGATGCAATGAACAGATTGCTTGATCATGATTTGAACCTCATTTCCGTATGCCAGTTTCTATCCACATAAGAAGGTCTCATCCGTCCAGATTGACCTTCATCCGGAGCAGATCAACAAAAGATATCCTGTGGACGTGTGACTTGTTGGAGATACGGGACTAGTGGTTTGATCGTTAGTAGAGCATCTTACGCAAAATAAAGATACGAGATTCTTTGAGAAAACGAAAAAGAGTCGAACGACGCGAAGTGATGCAGAGAAGAAACCAGAGACATCTCCTCAAGAACTTCTCAAACCTCAGAGATTAGCATTTACGGTCTGAGAGGTTGCTGATGATGATGCGATTTTTATGATTGATACCTGAGCGGTTACCGTTCGATGAGCAAGGAATTTAAAACTTAGAGGTGAACAACGTATCAGTGTTTCAGCAAATCTAGGAACAATGGCATATAGTATGTCATGAGGTATCTGAGCAGCATTTGCTTATCCAACAAAACAGATCATAGCTCTGTCATGAGATGGGAGTATGTGAATGCTGATGGGAGATTTTATAACAGCAGTAAAACATGAGTTGAACATAAATATTGTAGTGTTTAATAATGGAAAACTAGGACTTATTCAAATGGAACAAGAAGTACATGGGATGCCTGAATATATGACAGAGTTGGCAAATCCAGACTATGCTTTATTTGCTACATCTTGTGGTGGTGCGTGATATACGGTCGAAAGAGAAGATCAACTTGAACAGATCTTAGCAGAAGCTTTTGCTAATCCCTTGCCGAGTATCGTCAATGTACATATAGATGGAGAGGAACTCACCAGACCACCACATATCACCCTCAAGCAAGCGATGTGATTTGCTGAAGCTAAGATGAAGGAAGTGATCTGAGCAGGGAGTATACAAGAGTGAGTTGATATCGTGAAGGAGATCGTGAATCAGCAGATAGGGTAAAGTGTTCCTATTTCGCACCTATTTCGCACCTATTGAGAGAGAGAACGTATTGATTGTGACTATGATTTGGGTATAGGTGAGTTAATTTACAAGCAAAAAAGTCTATATGAAAAAACTCGAATATTTGATAGATCTTGGTGAGTTTCTTCGTACTCATGTCGATGAGTTGATTTCTGATGACGAAGATTTGAGCAATTTTAATGAACTCTATGGATCATATGCAATTTCTAAGGCAGAAGACAGTACACTTACTCTTCTTGAGGCGCAAGAGACAGCGCGTTTAGATTTCTGAGCACTGTCTCAGTATGGATATACCATTGCTCAGCAAGTACATGCACTTGATCCATCCAGTAAGACATATCAAAAAAAACTAAAAAAACTTCACGACAGACTAGAGTTCTTAAATATCCTTCAGGTATTTAGAACTATTAATGCATCGGAACATATACAATCACAACGATTATGTACGGTAGAACGATTGTGTGAGATACATGAATGATTAACGAAAGATCTTGATGAACTTTTTGATGGAAAATTACAGTGATATGAGCCGTATCATTCCTGACAACTGAGAGCTAAAGACAACATTTCGATTCGAAAATACTACCCTATCAAGGCTGATATAATGCCTGCTGTTTTGCAAGATGCTTGTCGTGAAGCTAATTCGCTTACGAGTATTGATGAGATTTTTTCTTTACATGCATTTATGTATCATATACATCCATTTAGTAATGGAAATAAGAGGATATGTAGAATTGTCGAGCTGATCTTACTTAGGAAGTTATGAGTGGATACATCGGTCGTTCCTCCATCTTTATGATATTATCGTCAGCAAGAAAGGTATATCAAACGACTATTAGAAACTTCACTCAAGAGGAAAGACTATGTGAGATTCGTGCCGTTTGCATGGGGATCTCTTATTTTGGGTGTATTATATGTGTTGCATAGAGAAATTAGGAGAAGAAGATCAAAAATATTGAATGGATACGAGTGACTCCGTATTCTAGCAACGCTCCGTGAAGGAGAAAGAGTTTCTACGAAGAGATTACAAGACCACAAAGATCTTAAGAGAATTCCAAGGAGAACGTTTTATGAGATACTAGAGCGTGAACTGGAGCAGGTCGGTGATATTATAAAGAGAGAGAAACAAGGGAGGAATGTATATTACAGTCTCTCACTTCAAGACTCTACATATCAAGCCCTTTTTGCAAAGTTTAGAGAGCTATTGGACATATACAAAGATGAAAATATGTGATATCAGAAAATTAGTTTTCTGAAATGGTGGTAGGTATATGAGAGAAAATTCAATGCATGAGAAAATCTGATATACGGAAATTGATTTTACAACTAAATAATCCCATGAACACTCGTACAGAAACAGATTCACTCTGACCTATAGAAGTCCCGTTCGATGCTCCTCGAGGAATTTATACTCAGAGAGTACTGACGACGTATCCACAATGATCTGACATCACACCTCGTGTACCAGAAATTTTCCTTCGCACCTATATAGAAACAAAAATGATCTATGCGAAAGTGAATCTTACCGCATGAAAGCTCGGTGAGAAAGAACAGATTGCTATTCACCAGGCGGGGGAGTTGCTTTTGTGAATGTCTTCTGATGAGTTTATGAGTTATTTTCCACTAGGACAGATCCAGAGTGGAGGAGGGACATCGACCAATATGATAGTGAATGAGGTGATGGCGAATCTTGCAAGTGAAGAATTAGGAAGTGAGTATTGAAGCGGACTAGTAAACTCTCACGATCATCTTAACCTCTCTCAATCATCAAATGATACCTTCCCATGAGTGATGAAATTGACTGCAGTGAAGCTACTCGACAAGCTCCTCCGAACTCTAGAATCTCTGATCAAACAGTTCAAAAAACATGCTACTAATCGACAGGATATCCAAAAAGTAGGAAGAACACATCTCCAGGATGCAGTCGTGATTTCACTCGGTGAAGAGTTTTGAGCATATGCAAGAACTCTACAAAAAACTCAAGCATATATAGAGCAAGCGCTTCCATATATGCTTGAGTTACCATTATGATGAACAGCGACCTGATCACTACAAAATGTCACCCCAGAAATTAGATCTCTCATCATATCAGCGTGTTCAGCGTTTTATGGGAAAGAGTTTGTTACTCCAGAAAGCTACTACGAGCAAAATAGTAGCTCATCAGATAGTGTGATGCTTTCTCAATCACTTGTACATCTAGCAAATAATCTGATCAAGATTGGAAATGATTTGAGACTGTTGAGTTCATGACCGCTTGCATGATTTGGAGAGCTTTCTCTTCCAATAGTCCAACCGTGATCATCTATCATGCCAGGGAAAGTAAATCCATCTGTCGTAGAAGCGATGACGATGATCTGTGCA
>CALCME010000072.1 GCA_937965925.1 Candidatus Absconditabacterales bacterium
ATGTCAGAACTCAACACCATGAATGTATGGATGGGGGTTGATGCACCTATGCCAGGATAAAAACATTGTGTTTATATACGATATTGAGACACTAAGCAAAAGCTTAGTGTTTTTTTACTCTATAGGAAATTCTAAACCAATTCCCATAGATGTATAAATACTCCAATTAGTAAGTGAGATTTGAGTAAAAATATAGTGATTTTCAGCTTATATGTTGGGAATCAAAAATCTGTAGGATTATTTTATATTCGAAGGAGATTACATCGTAGCTTGCTTCGGGATTCTACTCGAGGACGAAGAAAACCAAGCGAAAATTTCAACTCGTACTTCTTCGAACGAAACAAATTTTGGTCGACGAAGACCAAGAAGAAAATTTGGTGAATACGACGACGGTTTGCCTCGAAGTGTGTCAAATTTTAAGATTTTGTTTTATTAACTAGATATAGAATCAGAGACTAAAATACCTTCTCTAAATAGGTATTAACAAATGAAAATCAATTATGAGCTTTCTTGATTTGCTTTTTCAAAACAAATCAAAAGTGTTCATACATAGGTATCACAGTCTCATTTGCTTCGACATGGAGTAATTTCATATTATATTCCTTTGCATATTCCTCAAGATGATCGTATAAGATTCTTCACACTCACTTTCATTGCTGATCATATGAAACAAAAAAAGTTCTTACCTCATCTTTATCAAGAGCTATGACTCAAACAATTTTTTCATTATCTAGTGCAATCCAAATATTCATTTCTTTGTCTCTCTTTTCAAGTGATGAATAGGTATACTTATTACAAAATTGCTCAAGAAGTCATGAGGACTTATCTGTCCAAGATTTCTTAATACAATCTTTAATCATTTCAGCGACTTGATCATAGTCTTGTGGACGAATTTCTCTTGTGGTATATTCCATAATAACGTAAAAAAATAAAAAATTTGTATCCTTACCTACAATGCTTCAACACCTCGACACGCACCGATTGTTTGTATACACGCTGTATATGTGGCACCATATAGGCTGAGGGTACCAGATGGAGGGCTATACGATCCGCTAGGAGTGAGAGAATAATCTGAGTAGAGAGATACTTGAAACACAACGGAAGAAACAGGATCCCCTTTATGAGGAACGATTTTTGTAACAATCACTGTCTCATATATCACAAAAAAGTAGCACTCTCGATCAGCTGGTCTTCAGAGAGCACCTGAGATGGAAACGGATGCAACAGACCGAAATCATGATACATCATCCACTGAGTCGTCTTCTTAGAAACCGCAAGCAATGGAAGTCGTCCAAGTCGTCTCTGCACACTATGCCACCAGACGAGATCATAAGTCTTTTTTCCCACAATAGAACGTAAACGACTATAGGCAAAAATATTACAGATACTCATAGGTAACGATAGATATCTCAAAGATGATCACAACGAAATATCTCGTCAGAATAATGAAACAGTCGTACATCACATAATATCTCTACATCTCACGTAGACATCATGTATATAGGTCTCTATTCATCAGATTTTTCAGATATAATCAGAAACAAGAAGCACCTTCTTCCCATGAAATCCTTTTCTCGCACAGGAAACAGACGAAGTGAGTAACTCATCAGCACGATCATTCCATTCTTCTTCAGAAAAGGAAGCTGCGATATCTTTACAGTTTTTTGAAAGATCGGGAAGAACTGTCGATGTTCAGTCTAAAGACGCTTGTATAAGGGAAAAAACAGTCTCTTCAAAGATTCACTCACGAGTCATTTCTATGACTCACTCACCAAACTGAGCAAGTCCTCATTTCTTCTCAGCTATCACAGGAACACCAAAAGACAACGACTCCAACGCACTCAATCAAAACGTCTCAAGAAAACGTGATGGCATCAAACAGAAATCCATGGTAGCTCGTTTTTCAAATAACACGTCTTGAGGTTGGAACCCATAACAGGTGACAAACTCATATGCTGATAGTTCTTCTTGAGCTGATCCTTCACCAAAGATATGGAGATGAACACTTCACGGATCTGTTTCTTTTGACTGCAAAAAATCACATAGCGACACTAAACGGTCTGCTCATTTCTCATGTGAGAGTCTTCAGGCGAAGATAAAATGAATCTTCTTCTTTAGTTCTTTTTTCATTTTTTTGGATAATCAGGATAACATCAAAGAACGAATTCCCCCTTAAGAGGAATTGCTCAGGATTCAATTTTTGCAATAATTTCTTCTACAGATCAGGTCTCATATTGTTCATACATTTTGGTGAGTTCTCTCGCGATAAGTATCTTTCCCGTGTATCATAATTTATGAAGTTGGGTCAGAGATTTTTGAATTCTATGTACTGACTCATACATATAGACTGGTTGTAAAACAACTTGGACAGTTTGTAAAACATCTTCGAAAAACGTCTTCCTTCCTTTCTTTAGAGGCACAAATCACTTGTAGACAAATGACGACGTATCAGATGGGGTAGCAATTACTGGAGAAATAAGAGCATTTGCTCATGGTAGTATTTCAAACTTAACATCGTATTCTCGGCAGATCTTTATCAAGGATTTTCATGGATCAGAAAGTCAGGGTGTTCATGCCTCAGAAAGAACCCCACAATCTTCATGTCTCATACGATCTACATAGTCCAATATCTGACGATCTGACGTAAACGATGTGAGACTAAATAGTTCTTTAGTTCTATATTCTATCTCGTACATTCTCATAAGTTTTATCGTCGTTCTCGTGTCTTCACAAAAAAATACATTCAGTTCTTTTAAGAGTCTCAGTGCTCTGAGGGTTATATCTTCTTTATTTCCAATAGGCGTTGGGATGAATGAGAGCATACAGATGGAAAGATAAAACTATTCGTACCATACTCATCTCAAAAAAAAGAACAACACTCATCTCAAAAAAAAGAACAAACAAAAAAACCTCGCTAGAAGCGTGGATTGTTTGTAGTCTATTAGTTTGCAACAGAACTGATGTCTTTTTTCTCTCGGTTTACGTGAGTGGTTCTCTTCGAAAAGAGTTAGGCACCTACGGGATTCGAACCCGTGAACCGAGGTTTTGCAGACCTGTGCGATAGACCACTCCGCCAAAGTGCCATACAAAAGACAATAAGGAAAACAGGTAAAAAAACAACTCTTCGATCATTTTACAGAAACGATCTCTTGTCAAAACAATTATTTCACTTCTCGTAGGGGTGAAGGATAGACTCATGATGAAACAAGTCACTGAATCGCTTCTTTTACAACAGGCTTGTCGTCTGCATAGGTAACACCGTGTCGTTTGTCTTGCGTTACCATCATATCACACTGTTGATCTTCCTTGTGTATAAAGCTATTCAGTGCATGTGGAAGATAGAACTCATATTTCTCTTCTTGTCCGTGTTCTGCAAGAAATGCATGAAATTCTTGTTCTAAGAATCAGAAAAAAGAGTGATGAAATCAAAAGAAATTAACAGATACGATACTGTCTAACGGAAGTTTATGTCCATTTGGATTAATCACGGTGGTTGGAGAGTTTTGTTCTATTTTCAATCGTTCATGAACATCTGTAAGTGTCCCATTCTCTGCGATATCACAGATTCATCTATTGACGGTACCATGAGGAGAGAGGGTGTTCTTTAAGACATATCAGACCATAGAACAGGTCTCTTTTTTACATTTTTTTGACAGATATGTCGACATCTGACCAAATGCATCTTTTCAGTAATAATCATCAGCATTAATCACACAAAAGTTAGACGTAAAAACATCCTTTGCAGCCAACACTGCATGTCCTGTCCCTCGAGGTTTCTCACGCTGTACAAGATCAAATCACTCTATCGTAGGATTAATGACCTGAAAGACATATGTTACTTTTATCTGATCATCGAAACGACTTCACAGAACTTCCTGAAATTGTTCATGAAATGATTCACGGATTACCAATACTACATGATCGAATCATGATTGTATTGCATCATAAATAGAATATTCAAGAATAGTCTCTCCGTTTGGACCAAATGCATCTATCTGCTTGAGTCATCCATAACGAGATCACATTCATGCAGCCATAATTATTAATGTTAATCATTCACTCATAGATTATCGTTGATATAGTAAATATATGAAAAGAGTGTACGAATCATCTAGTAAAATAACAACCAGAAAAACTTGACTTCACTATATATATACAATGAAGCCTATGGTATTATCCATGAATGGTGAATCAACGAGATTCTTGTTCCAAAACACTTAGGCGGCGACAAAGCTGGTAAGTAAGTAACAAGTATCGTTGTGATGTTCCTTAGGGAAACATGCCATGGGGGTCAGGCACGCCTGACCCTTCCCATAAAAGACAAGAACACCATATATTCACTAACCACCAACATCTTCACTCAATGCGAGTGGAGATTTTTTTTCTGAAAGATTTGTCTTGAGGTCTTCAAGGAATCATTGTGTAGAAAGAATCAGTTCTGAATAGATCTCTCATATCTCAATATCACCAAGAGGTAGCGCTTCTCCGTGTAGTTTATAGACAGTAGTGACCTGATCGTCAAAAAAATGTTGCTGAGCAAAGGAGAGAGATCATAATGAGTTTTGTAGGTCTCTCCAGGTAGCATAGTTCTGGGCCAGAGGGGTATCATAGAAGACAGGTCACCATTGATCACGCAAAAGTCACATAGACTCATAGATAAACTCTTTGTGAAGAGCTATTTCATTATTTAAGAGAAGTTGTTTCTTTTTGTTTGTTTCGTTGGTTGTGTCAATTTTTCTTACATTTTTCTCATATTTTTTGTCTAATGTTTCTAATTTCTTACGAATTTTCGAAAGCTCTTTTATTTCTTTACAAAGTAGTTCTTCATCCTCAAACAAAATACAAGCTTGTTCATCCTGAAGATCCAAAGACAAAGATCATAGTCAGCCAAAAGAAGACATATTCTTCGTTAATCATTCGGATCTGCTATATCGTTGATTATCTTTAGGTTGTGGATAACAAAACTCATCATAAATTGTTCCTTCTTCTGATTCAAGACGGACACATGCAGGTCTATTATATAATCAGAACGTCTGAGTCAACTGTATAGATCATCACGCATCTAGAACTCATCATGAAAGAGTTGTAGAGCGTTTTCATGCATTGAGACGAAGATCAGATATCAGTATGGTTCACGTTCATAAATTCATCAAACGAACTCCTTCATTTCATGAATCTGATCATGAAGGATTGGGAAGAAGAGCTTCTATCTGAAGTGATCAAGTAGAAAAGAGAACGAGTGGAGATGCAAGTTCTATTCCTGTTCAAACTTTTCCTTCATAAAGAACACGTGCTTCTTCATCTGGGGAAAGTCACTCATCAAGACTTATACGTAATGATTCTTGAGAAAGGGGAGTCTTTTCTCTGTTTTCATCTATTGATGGGCATACTAGATCTTGAGAGAATGTTCAGTCATACGTGTGCTCTCTAGATTCAATATCTCAGCTAGATTCTGATAAGCCAAGATCAAACACATAAGATGAATCATACCATATTCACGTCTTCGGTTTTGGATAACATTTTTCGTCGTAGACAACTCACTGGTTGTTCTCTAGACGAACACATGATGCAGAGTTATACAATCATAGTGTTCAATACAAAGTAAGAGGTCATCAAGGCAAGAGCTCTGTCTGTGTACTCTCAAGAGTTGAGAAACTAATAGTGCGTTTTCCAGCATTTAGCATCAGTTTATCTAGGTTGATAGATCCAGTTCAATTATTTGTGAGCTGTATTCCTTCTTGATCTGTATCAGGACCATCTGGATTTGGGAGGAGTGAGTCGATAGTTACTGTCCATCATGAGAAATCTTCACTATCTGATTCTTCTTCTTTGATTCACAGATCAACAACTGGTCACATAACGTCAATTCACTCTTTCACAGATCCATCAAAAAAATCATCACCAGCTTGATCCATTTCATTTTCTTGGAGTTGCTCTAAAGCAGTGATCGAGTACCGCAGATCATCCTTTGGTGATGGATAGCAGACGGTATCTAAGATTCATCAATATCAATCTTCTAGGCGAATACAGGATTCTTTATTGTAGAGTCAAAAATTTCACTGCAACTCAACAGATGATCATACGGCAAGAATATACTTATTATCATTCAAACCATCCTGGAGAAGATTACGTTGACGCTTTCAAGCGTTAATAAGAAACGATCAGAGGTCTATACTCTCCGATCATCTGTTTTCTAAACGTATTTTTTCTGATGTTCCGTCTGCTCAGGCTGGATTTGGCAAAACTGCCTCTATGCGTATCTCGTACTCTCTCCTGTTTTTGTTCTCTCATTGAACTATTGAAGACCTCTCTTCTCAAAGCATAATCTCAGTTCAAGAATATGTTCAAGAGAAAGGATCGCTCTTTTGGGTTTCTCATAAAGAGGGCGTACACACAGGTGCTTTTATTGCTACTGAACTGTCAGGACAAAGAATTTTTGATGGTGGTGTTCATATAAGCGGCACGATAGTTGCTGATCCACCTTCTTCTTCGTACCAGACTCAAGAAGCTGGAGAAGGATAACAGATCTCATCATAAATTACTGATCAATCATTGTTTTCTAAACGAATACACGAATCTCTATTATATAATCAAAAGTCAGCAAAAAACGTCTTGTTCTCACCTGGTTGTAGTGATACGTGTTCTGAAGAAAATGGTCTTTCGCGTGTTCATGCATTAATACGAAGTGTTGAAATATCTACGGCTTCTTGGCTAGTTCATTCCAGATACACACGCACTCATTCATCTTCTCCGTCAGTTCCATCCGGATTTGGTAAGACTCACACAAGTGAAATGATTCATGGTGATCGAACAGGGTATATACTTTTTTCTTCAAAATGAAGCGTTTCTTCAGAACTTGGTTTAGTTCCATCAAAAGAATCATCACTCACTACCATATCTAATCAATCATCCTGTTCTGCGTTTTCTGATGCTTGTTCATCACTAGGTGATGTCTTATTATCTATAAGATCATCTTTTCCTGAAGAAACAGCTTCCTCTTCATTTTCTAGATCAATTTGAGAAACAAACTCACGAAGATCTCAAGAGAAATTTCATGAAAACTCAAGAACTGTGCCTTTTTTGGATGATCAATAGACAATACTGTCCATCTTTTGTCAATCATGTCTAAGAAGTGAAAGTACTTCTCAGGTATCTGTAAGAGAAAGACCTTCTAGCTGAAGAAAAGAAGAAGAATGAAATCAAGAGAAGTAAGATGATCAAGCTCGTGTTCAATCTCCTATAATAAATTGATCTCAAGATCATCCAGATACATAAAGTTCTTTGCTTGCTGATCAACGTCATCATCATTCTATTTGTAGGGTTCAAGAATACGCTTCAGTAAGTTGTATTATCAAAAACTCTCCATGTGCTTCTGTCGTAGTTGGATGAAGAGATACAATAGTTATGTTTCAAGAAAGTGAAGAACTACTCGTTTCCTCTAATTGGGTGTCTTGTATTAAGACTTCAAGATGATCTTCACAAAGTATTGTTGATGACTTTTCAGGACTAACTACCTGTAAAAGTACATCCATATATTGATCATGAGGAATGATAAGGGGAAAAGAACACCCTCTTCAACGATCTTCAGTCCAAGATGATGATCATGTTTGAGAGAGAATTTCTTGTCGTTGGTAGACATATGATGTCTCACAAATTTCTTCTTCCACATAAAGTTTACGTCAATTATCTCATTCAAGAAGACGTATATCACATCCAGGAAGATTACTTACATTCTCTGTCGGTATTTCCGCTTCAGTTTCTGATTCAAGTGTAACTTCTCTATCAGGAGTTTCAATATCTATAAGTGATCAACTTCCAGCGGAACTAACTCATCATGACAATATATCAGATACAGGTATTTCTCAATCCATATTCACTCAACCAATAAGTTCTACTGTTCATGTAGATGTTGTATCTATGTTATCATTTCAAGATACCTCTTCAACGAGTACTCAAGATAATGCATCATCTCAGCTACCGACTACACTACCAGAAAATAGAATACTATCTTCATTAGTAGTTCAACTTATGACTAATATGTCTTGTTCAAGACCCTCTAATGAAGATATTGCTCGAGGTGAAGGGGGTCAAATGGAGTATTCACCACGAAACGTTTTGTGAAACGTCTGTCAAGAGTTATCTGTGTTTTTACTGTCTTGTTCTGAAAGAGTAAATGTATCTAAAGTTGTTCATGAAAAAAATAAAGAAAGTATATGTGAACTGGTATCTTGTAAAGAGAGTCATAACGAAGATTCATACTGTCATGAAAAGAGAGTCACTCAAGTCAGGAGTTCTATATTATCTCACAAAACATAGGATTGATTATACTTAAGAGTGGGGATTTCTACTTCAAGTGTTGAAGATTTTACTCACTCGATACGTACGGATCAAGAGAAAATAGATTCTCAGGAATTTGTTAGCTCAATTCGTTCATTTCTTCCATCAACAGAAACCTCTGAGATAAAAACCGACGAAGAACTACTTCAAAACACAAAAGACGACAACACAAAGAAAACAAAAAGATGAATACACAATATTCTGACATATTTCATACACACGACCATAAAGATAAACACCTAAAATCTATGGTCTTTCCTGTATAATGTCTGTATAGATTCAACAATTTCTTAACAATTTCTCTTGCTAAAAGATTATAAATAGATTAAATATAAAAGATAATAATAATAATAAGAAAGAAGGTTTTGTTGAATAATTGTTATTATTTTCGAACGATCCCGTTATGTACTGGTCAATCATCGGGGAGTTCTTCATCTAGTTGACTAGACAGATTTTGACAATTTGTGCACAATTGTTTAATTGGTTCATCTAGCGTAATTTCTTCGATAAATGTTTGTTCTAGATCTAGACGTCAATCTCTAGAAGAGAAGCTGATTTCATCTTCTTTTAATTGATGAAGTGGATAGTCTGCGTAACATCAAAGATTAATGTCACGAAGTGTACGAGTAATTTCTTTCTTTTCTCAACACCTGTCACATTGATATTCTCACGTATAGCTCGTTTTTGTAAGAGTAACAAAAGCTGTCTCATCATCACCTCTTTGAAGATGAATATTTGATGAGATTCATCATGTAATATGTGGCAGCTTAGTAGAAAATTTCTGTTTAAAGGTAAGGTCATCAGAAATTGTTGTGCTTTTTAAGAAGTCATTGATCCTAATTATGAAGTTTCTATCTTGACGCATGAGTTGAAGAGAATTTATAGATAAAAATACGAGATCGTTTTGTTCTGAAACAGGTTGATCTTTTCTGTTAGGTATGGAAGATGCTTTGTTTGATTCGTTTGTGCTTAAAAAGAATTGAACATACTTTGTTGCTGTATCAACATGATCAGATAGTATGTATCTTTTTTATTGTATCTTTTTTTGGGCGAAAGAAAACAATATATCGATATGATCTCTTTGTGTTCTTCATTACAATCATTCTCAAAGAGTCGAATCTTCTCTAGAACAGGAATCCCTTTCTATTTTGTGTTGAGAAATTTGAGTTACGTGCATTTCAGCGTCATATATTTGATCAAAAAAGAAAGAACACAGATTAAGGGAAGCTAGATATCATTTCTTTAAATCAGTTATAGGATCTTGTGTTTGGAAGGGGCCTTTTTATCTTTTTCTATGACACCACCTTGATGATCGCATCGAGACAACGCTTTTACATACAATAAGATGATGTTCACTGAGAGGACACCTAAATATGATGAGAAAACAAAAACAATGAAAGATTCGATATGTTCGTCCATTACTAGGGGTTTCAAAAAAACAAATACGTACTTCTTGTCAAAAAGCATGAGTTGTGTTTTTTGAGGACAGTACGAATACTCTTCAATGAGTCTCTAAAAGAAACCAGATAAGACAAAAAATATATTTCTGTGATGAGTATTTCTCAACATATACTCATGAGTACGCTTTGCTAGAATCGGTTAGATATCAACAAAAAAAGAAAGCACCAATGATGTGTAAATTACAAGTGTTTCATGAGAATATAGTTGCGTATTATCGTTTTTCAGGAGTGGTATCTGTATCTGACGTTGAAAGTATTTTACAGACACTGTGAATTTACGTTAACATTTGAACATCTTTATTACAAGAAATGCATGGTTTTTTTCAAAAGAAGTCTTGAATGTTTTATAAAAAATGACGACTATTTTACTGTTCACATGCAAGTATATACGCAATTTCAGTAATAAATGATGAATGATCAGATCTTGATGTGTGTTTACCTGTACTTCCTTTGTCTAAGAATATTCTTTTTCAGTTAACACAAAAACAAAGGTGAGAAAGAGAACCCGTATGAGGAGAACGATCTTATCCAAAAAAAGACATGAGATATAAAGGAAAAAAACTATCGAAACGATATATTAATCAAAAAATACCTGTGTTTCTTAGAAAACACCTCCCTGTTTATCTCTGAGAGTGATGAGAGATAACACCCATATCTTGGAATATCTTACATGAAAACTGATATATATAGAAAATGGCGGTTTGTAAACACAATTTCTTTAGAGAAATTTGACAGAAAAAAACTTTTAGGTACACTTATTAGTGTTGCAAGTTATTTATATTATATTCGACATATTCATGGCAGATGTTACACTGATACAACAATACCTTCCAGAGGAACTATGGGAAATAGCAAAGAAATATGACATTCCAGAGTCATATCTTCAAAATGATCCTGCATTGATAAGTATGGTATTGCAATCTAGATCTATCGACACTGAGGAGGAAAAACAGAATCGATTTAACTTACTTCCTTTAATGAATGAGGAACAAATCGAGAAGTTGAGATCAATTTTAGTAAAAGAGAAAACAAAACTTAAAGAAATTGAAGAAAAATATGAGAAAAAGAAACAAGAAATAAAGCAAAAGTATCTTAATAAGCGAGAAGATTCTTGATATGCTGAGAAAGTATGAGAAATGAAACAGCAAGAAAAGCTTCATGCTCAGCAAGATGCAGAAGCGGCAGATGATCTTTTAGATATGATTTAGAAATCAAGAAAGAACAAAATTACAGGT
>CALCME010000073.1 GCA_937965925.1 Candidatus Absconditabacterales bacterium
ATTAGCTATTGGTCTTGCTGGTCTTTGAGCTGGTATTGGGGAATGAATGCTTGTTGCAAATGCAATGGATGCTATTCTTAGAAATCCAGAAATGAAAACTAAAATCATGACGTTCATGATCTTATTTCTTGCACTTGTTGAATCTGTTGCGATTTACGGATTGATTATTGCATTCCAACTCCTTGCAGTTGCAGCATAATCGTTCTTATTTTAAGATGAATGAATACACTTTGAATTTTTACTCTTGGATACGATTACATATTCATGGAAATAGATACAAGTTTACTGATAGCTCAAGCGATTAATTTTCTTCTTATTCTTTGATTGTTCAAATGGTTGATAGGAGATAAATTGACTGTAGCAATTAAAGAAAGGAGAGATGAACTTGCAAAAGCTGCTGATGCAAGCAAAATTTATGATGAAACAATGGCAAAGGCAGAAGCTGATAAGAAAGCAATGATTGATGAAGCTGTTGCTCATAAAAACAATGTTGTACAGCAAGCTGAACTTGCAGCTCAAAATAAATCTGATAAAATTCTTGCTGATGCTCAGGCTACAGCATGAAGAATTCAAGATGAAGCGAAGCAACAAGCTGGGAAACTAGAGAAAGATCTTGAAGATAATTTTGTAACATGAGTTAAGAAGACAGCATATAGTGTTGTAAAAAAACTTTTCAATACTGATGTCTCTCTTCAGGAGAAGTATCTAGAAGAATTGGCAAAAGAGTTTAGAAAATAGATCTTCACAATTATAATCAAGGCACACGTACTACTTTAGATCGATCTGACATATGTACTTAACAAACAACCAACTTATCACGAAACGAACTGAAACAGGAGGAACGACTGAGCAACTATGAACGTTACTCGAAGTGATTTTAGGTTTAGTGAAATGATATGGAAGTACAGCATTTTCAGAAAGGATTGTTGCTCTTGTTGCAAAAGAAAACAGTGAACTTTCATCATTGATGATCTTATTAAAAACGATCTGAAAAAGTTCTGAGAAATCAGTAAGAAGCTTGCTTTTTGAAGCCTGATGATGAGAGAGACAGTCTTGATTGTCAATTAGTTCACCACATGCAAGTAAGATAGCAGAACAGATCTGAGGTGAACAGCAATCTGTAAACGAGAGTGAAAAACTTCAATTGACAGTTTCTGGTGATGGAAAAATATATAAGAGGAGTCTAGACAGAGATTTGGATGTGATGCTTACATAAGATTTATTTAAATAATTTCATTGAATCATGTCTACTAGTAGAGAACTAGAAACTAGAAAACTAAAAAATGAGGTTGAAAAAGCGCAGAAAAGAGAACAGAAAAGTCAATCCCTTGCTCTTACTTCTGTTCTAATGAAGTGAGTGAGTCTTGCATCATTTCCTGAAAATATAATTGATCCAGCACAAATTTCCAGTATTAAGAGTTGAATAAAAAACTGATTGTTTGCTGTTGTTGATGATAAATTACATTGAGAATGAACAAAAGAATTTACAACAATTGTTGATAGTATAAAAAATCTCAATGAATGAAAAAAGGAATTTATTATTGCTTTTTTAAGTTGAATCGATTCTCAATTTAATGTATTAAAGAGCGGTGTAGATATAAATTAAACTCCCATTTACCTTATAAATAATTTCTTACATGAGTGTTGCTCAAGATTTGTTGAAAAAAATTGAAGATCAGATTAATGATAGCCAGATTGGAGAAGAGTTTACTAAGAAATGAACAATTCTCGAAATTAAAGATGGTGTAGCTACGGTTACTGGTCTTGCAGATGTTTCATTTTCAGAAATTGTACAGTTTGAAAATGGACTTAAGTGATTAGTTCTTGATCTGCTAAAAGAGTATGTCTGAGTCTTGATTCTAGGTGACTATGGTACTCTTGCTCAGTGAGATACCGTTACTGCTACTGGTGAAGTATTCAGTATCAATGTCTGAGAAGAATACCTTGGGAGAGTAGTTGATGGTCTATGAAGACCAATTGATGGTCTTGGTGATATCTCTACAAAAACGGTCTACCCAGTAGAAAGAATTGCTCCATGAGTAATTTCTAGGCAAGGGGTGAATCAACCAATGATGACGGGTCTCAAGTCTATTGATGCAATGATTCCTATTGGACGTGGTCAACGTGAGCTGATTATTGGGGATAGACAAACAGGAAAATCTACTGTTGCTATCGATACTATCTTGAATCAAAAAGGTGAAAATATGACATGTGTCTATGTTTCTATTGGTCAAAAAGAATCAAAAGTGAGAAGAATCGTTGAGACTCTAAAAGAAGCAGGGGCTATGGAGTATACAATAGTTGTTTCTGCGTCAGCTTCTTCTCCTTCTGTAGCTCAATACCTTTCTCCATATGTAGGATGTTCACTGGCAGAGTACTTTATGTACAAATGAGAGGATGCATTGATTATTTATGATGATCTTTCAAAACATGCGGTCGCATATAGAGAAGTATCACTTCTGTTGAGAAGACCTCCAGGTCGTGAAGCTTACCCAGGTGATGTATTCTACTTACATAGTAGACTTCTAGAAAGATCAGCAAGAGTTTCTTCAGCATATATAGAGAAAATAACAAACGGAAAAGTAAAAGGAAAAACATGATCACTCACGGCTCTTCCAATTATTGAAACGCAAGCTGGAGATGTATCTGCATATATCCCTACAAATGTAATTTCGATTACTGATGGACAGGTATTCTTAGAGACAGATCTTTTCAACTCTTGAGTAAGACCAGCTATTAATGTTGGACAATCTGTGTCTCGTGTATGATGATCTGCTCAGACCAAAATCATGAAAAAAGTAGCTGGTAAATTAAAACTTATGCTTGCAAATTATAGAGAGATGGAAGCTTTTTCTCAGTTTGCATCAGATCTTGATGAAGCTACAAGAAAAGTACTTGAAAGGTGAGTAAGAATGGTTGAACTTCTCAAACAATGAGTGAATGCACCTATCCCTTTTCAAAAACAGGTTGTTCTTATCTATGCTGGTATTAAGTGATTTCTAGATACGCTTCCAATTGAAGCAATCAAGCCATTTGAAAACGCGTTATATGAGAAACTTGATACGACGTTTAAGTGACTTCAGGATACTATTGTTTCTGACAAAAAATTGACTGATGAAATAGAGGATGGAATGAAAAAGATTATTGAAGAAACGGTAAATGAAGTGAAATAATAATTTCATTTAATTTGCTCTAATTGAGTAAAGTACTTGTACTCAAAGTAAGTTAGACAAAGAAATTATGCTAATTAATACTACTAGTAAACCACTTATGTATTTAAGTGGTTTTTTTACTATATAGGAAATTCTAAACTAATTCCCTATCTATGTATAAATACTCCAATTACTCCATGGATATTAATCAGAAGATATAGTATTTTTATCTTAAACGTTGGGAATCAAAAATCCGTAGGATTATTTTATATGTAATAAAAACAATAAGTCAGTTCTTTGTTTTGTTTACTGTGATCTATTTTTGCGATTTAAAGATCTACCAGTAATATTTTTGGGTTGAGACAGAGAATTGTAATGAGAAAAGCTGTAATGTGTAACTGATAAATTAAATGAGAAGTTGAAGATGGATTTTTATTTACTCAATGCC
>CALCME010000074.1 GCA_937965925.1 Candidatus Absconditabacterales bacterium
GTTCGATCTGGAGTTGTTTTTCTTCTTCTATAAATGGTGATAATTTCTTTTCGATCTGCTCTTGGGAGAACGAGCTCTTTATCATCACCGTATATGACGGGTGTCATCAACTGTCTTCTCACTGCATAGACTCAATCGCTGTCTCTTGTGCCTGCTCTTGTTCGAGTGCTCATCATTCTACCTGGACGATATCATCTATTCCATCATGATCTGTTAATCAAGAATATGTCTTCAAATAGACTGTTTTTTTTAATTCTTGGATAATGTCTTTCGATTCTTGAGAGTCAGAGACTCAAGATGCTTCTATTTCTTCTTTCGTCTCTTCTAGTAGCTCCTCCATTTCTTCTTTCTTTTGTTCGAAACGTTCGAGAAGCTCTTCATTTTTGACTTTCACCTCAACAACATCTGCAATTTTATCGACAAAGGTTTCTACTGCATCTACTTTTTGTAATGTCTGTTCTTCCTGTTCTTCTGCTACACTTTGAGCGAATCATACTCACGTAATGAATGGCTGAAACAAAGAACAAAGAAAGACGAAAACAACTCAACGCAAGAGACACGAAAAACTATTCATACAAAAAAAGGTAAATGAATAAACATCATTTACCCTACTGATTCTAAGAGTCAACTGCAAAGAACAAAGTAAGAATTTTTGGTCTCTTAAATGAACATGAATAACAATGTATGTTATGCCAACGTGAACATTCCATCTTGATAGATAATCATCTCTCTTCAGTCAGCAAGATACGCGACAACTGTTCTATCAGCAGTAGATACAATATCAGTATGTATAGAACTCGTATTATATCACATATCAGATCGTTCTTGTGTGGTAACTGCTGGAACATCTCAAGGGAAACTTTCTTTATATGCAGATCCCAATGCAATATGAGTGTTTCAGTATGGTCATCACACATTTTCATCATATAATGTTTCTCACATAAATTGAGTGATACGAGAAAGACGCTTATCAGTAAGACTAAATTCACCAATCTTATCTGCATTTTCTGTCTCTATCATCTCTTTTAAGAGATGTTCATTCAATGATGCTTTTGAAGAAACAATGACTCCTTCAGAAAAAGTCAGTTCAATATCTTTAATGATACTCCCGTAAGCATATAATGGTTGATTACATTTTATCCATCATTCCGTTCCTCTTCGATCTGGTGAGATAAACACTTCAAAAGATGGAATGTTCCTTCCTGTTCCTCCAAGCCATTTTCTATTTGATCACAGGGTTACCTTCAAATCAATATCTTCTCCACGAATATGCAGAGACTCTATCGGCAATGAATTGAGTAAATCTTTTGTGTTCTCTACTTCTTGCAATACTTCAGTTCGCTTTTGGATTGGCTGAGCATCGTCCAAGAAACAAGCAAAAATGATTTGTTCTCGATACTCCTGAAGAGTAAGTCAAACTTCTTGTGCCATTGCTTGCGTTCAATACAGTCAAACCGTTCGAGTGAATTTATTTTGGTGTTCTTTCTCTTGAAGAGCATCTTTGAAAAAACGTCATGCTTTTGTGCGATTCATGATTTTATCTGGAGATATTCACTCGAGTTCATGTTTATCTACATCTGCGACTATTGATACGATATGGTCTATATCTTCAACCATTCACAACATATACGTATGTGGCATATATGCTATTTGTTCTTCTGTTCCAAACTCATACAAATCTTTTGCAATTCAGTCAGGTAGATAGCGTACTAGTGGATGTCATCACCTTTGTAAAACACTTTTGTGTAGATACGGAAGTAACGGCTTTGCTGATTCTGGCACTTGTAACATCACGACATCACCAGCTTTAATTCATACTCAAGATCACAAGGCAAGTCATATAAGTACTTCTGAATAGTTCATTAGAATTTGTGCTGAGGGAATGTATGACATACAAAAAAATAAGAAAAAAAAGATAGGATGAAAACTAGTTCATACACTATCAATTTTACACGTGAATACAATTTAAGATCCAGGAGTTTTCTCTACTTTCTCCCCAGACGGAGAGGAAAACAGAGATTTTTCTAGCTCGACTATGATCTCTTGTGTCGGATATAATCCAGGGATCAGTAACCATTCTCATGTATCTGCATTTAGAACTACTATACTTGGAACTCTTGATAGATCAAACATACTCTTTGCTTGTGTCATGATTGATCTCAGGCGTAGTCAATACGATCATGAAGAAACACATTCATCAATTCAAGGAACTCAAGTAGTTCATATCATTTCCATGATTTTTTCTGAGGAAGTAGTATCAATTGTTCGTAGATCACTATGAAATTTCTTCAATTTTTCAGGAGCCTTCTGTTTAAGACACTCATCTGCTTTCCAGATGAGATGTTCAGACTCACTGAGTCCTTTTACAAAAGGATATAATTGATGTGAATATGAGTATTTCTTCTCTTGAATAAGAGATATCACATCTTCAACGACTCATTGGGTAGAGAGTTCTTTACATATCGCTGAACCATAATGACAGAACTCAAATACACGGATAGAACCGGTCTGTTGTGTTATCAATGAACTTGCTAATAGATCAGCAGACAGTGTTCATATCTTCTTGTCTGTATTTAAGAGAGCAACAACAGAACTATCCTCACTTCATGATGGAGGAAGTGATTTATTTTCTCAATCCACTACCCCCTCTTCTTTTTTTCAATTATTTTCTAATGAAGGGATCACAACTCATCATTCTCACTTATCCAGCATATCTTTAAGTGCTTCAATTTCTTTTGCTTCTTCTTTCTTTTCTTCTACTTTCTTTTCTTCTACTTTCTTCTCTTCTTCTTTCTTCTCTTCTACTTTCTGCTCTTCTTCTTTCTTCTCTTCTTCTTTATCTATTACTCATTCTCACAAATCAGAAACTCCTCACAAAGCAAATTGTGTTTTTTCCTGCAAAAATGTCTTTGCTGTTCAAAGCATAGATTCATAGGAGTTGTCTCAGAAAAGTGAATCTATATCGACTCACGTTCATCCACGAAGATAAAATATTTCATAGACTGCAGCAACAATTAACGCAAACAACACAATGGCAACAAAACGAAGTATATTTTTCATAGAGTGTAATCATCAAAAATGAATACAACATACATACACATTTTACATACAATGTCAACTTGCTTTTTCATACGAGAGGGTGTCAACAGAATTGAGGGAGAACTATTTCTCTATTTGTTCATATGCCATGAGAAAATCAGCAACTGAAGAGAATAATTTTCATGCAGTGTCTAATCATCGTTGAGAGGTTCTTGGACGTCTTACCTGAATTGCAACCACATATTTTATATCTCTCGCTGAAACAATTCATACAAAAGATGTATTTGTTCGTCACTTTCAAGATCTATACGTCCCCTTATACGATATCTCAGATGTTCATGTCTTTCCTCATAGACTAACTCCAGGAACATAAATTTCGTCTTTAAGATTTCAATAATTCACAACATTAACTAAGGCCTCCTTCATCTGGTCTGATGTTGTTGATTTGAACACTTTTGTTTTTTCTGTATCTGCCATCGTAATAAAACGTTTCTTCAATGGGTTATACATTGCTTCAACAATAGTTGGTTTTATATACCATCATCAGTTCACAGTTGCAGCATATGCGGCAGCCATCTGTAATGGAGTAGAGAGAATTCATTGACCATACGTATTATTAAAAAATCTAGCTTTGGATACGGTATTAAAATCTGGAAGAGTTCATCAATCTTCACCTGCAAGTTCAACACCTGTCTTCTCTCAAAATCAAAGTTTCCCTAAGTATGAATAAAACACATACTTTAAAATTTTCTGAGCCATTCTAACCATTCACACGTTGCATGAATAAGCCAAGGCATGAGAAAAGGTATGATCTCACGTACAAGCAAATGAAATATTAGAAATTGTATACTGCCCTACTTTCACTTTTCATGGGTCGTTATAATAGTCATACAACCCCAACGCATCACTATCAATACCAATAGCTAATGTCAAAGATTTAAAAATACTTCATGGTTCGTACGGAAAGGCAATGTTCTTATCAATAAAAACTTGAGGTCACAAGAGGTTATTAAAGTAGTACTTTTTCTTCGTGATATCTTTTCTCTCAAGTGAGTTTGCTTGATGAAGATCCGTTCCAGAAAGAACATAAATAGGAATATCGATACGAGTTGGGTCTTCAACTAAATATCTTTGCTGAATCGTGAGTGGATTAAGTTTATACTCATCTTCATATTCATTTGGATTAAAGGTAGGACTATTAACAAGAGAAACAACTTTTCACGTATGTGGATCCAATACGGTAATCGCAACAGAATCTGCTCAAAAATAATTTCTAAAATTCTTCCCAATCGTCTCAATTTCCTTTTGGACTATAGGATCCACCGTAAGATATACATCGTCTCAATCTTCTGGTTGCTCTACTTCTACTGCATTCGACCCAATTTGACCAATCCAAGGAGTTGCTAATCAAACAATTTTACCATTCTTTCCTCTAAGCATATTATCTAAGTAGGACTCAACTCAATAATTAGATACTCAAGAGCGATCAACATATCATATAATGTGTGACATGAATGAATCATATGGGTAATATCTTCTTTGAGATTTCTCTAGTCATATACCATGCATTGCAGGTGCTGCAGGAATCACGACTCACTGTGTAGAAAGAATTTCTGGACGAATATCAGATAAAGAAATACTATACTCACCATCACTCTTTCTCATTTTTTTTACTTCCTTTGCTTTATCTGGAATCAAAGAATCAATTGAAATTCAATCAAATGATCTAGATTCAATTAATGAAAGCGTACGACTTAATATATATTTATTGGATTTTAGGTCTAACCGTTCATTATAATAGTTCTCTTTTAATGAGCGAATTCTGTCTACATAATTTACATTCAATCCGACAGCAAGTTTCACATATCTATTCAGTTTCTTTTCTACAAGTGAATTTCTAATATACTCCAATGGATAATCATCTCAATAGAATTGAGAAAGCACTTCATAGAGTTCTCTGGATGCAAATGATTTTCACGTTACTTTCTCAGGAAGAACATATGCTGTCGTTCATTGAATTTCAATAAATGGAAATTGTCTTTTCTCAAGCTCTTCAAGAAATCACGGTTCTTCTGAAAATTCTCAGATGTAATTTCTTTCTCTATATCAAATTTGAATACGATCTTCCATCGAACTACGTATCTGATTTTCTATCCAAGCAGGAGTTGCCAACTCTAGGATAGAAGTAAGTTCTTCTCCATATGCGGTTTTTTGATCTAAGAGAAGTTGTGCTTCACCAGTTCAAAAAGTCACCATACTTCAGGAAGCAAAAAAAGTATACTGTTTTTTAGGGAGTATCTCGGTAGATGAGAAAGATTCCAGATTTTGTAAGCATTCTAATTGAGTTGGTTCGTCTAATTGATTCACAACACACAAATGTTCATAAAAAATTGGAGTTAAATCATCTATTAATTGTTGTTTATCAACAATAAATTCAGGATCAACATAGACATCGTAAATATCAATATTTTCAGTTAACTGAATATTTTCTCAAGATTTATCTGAAACAAATATATTTCATCTTTCTGCTTCAAGTGAAGACTTTGTATAATGCTGATCAACCAATTTTTGTTTATAAGAAGCTCCTTGAACAAGTTGTAACGAAAACAATCTCATTCAAATCAGTCAAAAAAGAAACACAAAAAAACAAATAAGTCGAAATTCTTGACTTCTCGTTGAAATATATCATTTCCCTTTCTTTAGATACTTTTTGAAATATGGAATAGGTCACTTCATGTGACACATTTTACTGAAGAGCAGAATGAAATCTATCAAAAATCAAACATTAAAATCCCTACAACAATACGCCAACGAAACTCTAATAAAATTATGATAAAATTACAATGAAGATCATCATGTATCTACCGCATTCTCTGTTGCTAGATTCAAGACAAAGAAAATCATACTCACGATAAACCATGCTACTCAAATAATTGCTATTCAGATTGCTGCATTTTTTAGATAGGTATATCAAGAATTATATTGATCTTCATTTCATGCGGCTGTTACCATTTGGAATCCTCATCGAAGCAAGACAAGCAAAGCTATAAGTCAGAGAATTCACAATACCCAATTGGCAATTAATTTGACAATATTCTCTAGTCCTCCTTTTTGAAACTTGTCAGTTCAAGCAATTCACATATTTGCATCTTCCACCAGTTTCGTACTCCCAAATCACGTTTCACTAGGAGTAACTGAGGCAAATGATGGAAGAGAAACCACAAATAGTCCAAAAAACAATCATCACAAAAAGAAGAGTACCTTCTTTTTATATTTTTTTGTATATCGTTGTATCGTAGAAATCATTCGAAAACAGCATAAACCAAAATAAATTACCCAATAGTAGATCATCATGTATCTTTTGCTTCAGTTGTCACCAAACTAATTAACCAAAAAATACCACTCACTAGGAACCGAGCTAATCAGATCATTGCCAATCAGACTGAAGCTTGCTTCAAAATGGTAAATCATTTATTATATTTATCTTCATCTCACGCTGCAATCACCATCTGAAATCATCATCGCAGAACAACAAGTAAGGCGATTAATGAGAGAACTCATAACACTCGATTAACTACTCACGTAATCACATTTACCAACGAATCTTCCTGTCCTCAGGTCGTAGGAGTAGCATCATTCAATCAAACTACTCACAATCAATCCGCTCATCAAGGATGTATGGGGTCTGTAAACGGAGTGATAGAAGTATCTAAACCAAATGCAACTCATCACAGAGAAAAAAGCACAACAAGGGGAACTATACAAGAAAAAAACCACCTTACGAAAAGTAAGGTGTGTTTTTTAATGAAGCTATATTTCGATTCTAATAATAGACTCATACTAAATACTCATATATCAAAAGTGTAAACAACTATCATTTCGGTAGAGTGACTACCCAACAGTAGTACCTGAAGTATTTTCTCATCATCTACCTACAAGGTTAATCACGAAGAAGATCATACTCACAATAAACCGAGCTATTCCAATTAAGGCTAATCAAGCTGCGGCTTGCTTTAATATCGTAAATCATTTTCCATATTGATCTTCATTTCCGGCTGCAGTTACCATTTGGAATCCTCATCGCAAGAGCACTAGTAATGCAATAAGAGCAAGAATACCAAGCGTCCAGTTCACAAAACCTCTTACAACATTAGCAAAAGAATCTCACTGTCCTGTCCCAGCTCAAATGAGCTCAAGGTTTTCAGTTTCACCCGTATCAGCCGTTGGATCAGTCAATTGATTCACTCATCTTAGGAATTGAGTCGATCAGATTGAGGCAAACGCAAAAAGTCATACTACAGATCAAATAACGATTTTTTTTAACATCTTTCTGATAATAATAAATTAAAATATTCTTTATATAGTCCTTTTAGGGATCATCAATATGTGAGTTAAATGGTTCATCAACCTGTCCCATCAGAGGTAACAGTGACTAGTGTTATTACATAGAATATAATACTAACAATAAACCACGCAATTCAGATAATTCAAATTCACATCGCTGCCTGTTTCAATATCTTAAATCATTCTCAATATTGTTCTTCATTTCCTGCTGCTGTAACCATCTTAAATCATCATCGCAAGAAGATAATTAAGGTAAGCAAAGCTAAGATTCATAACGTCCAGTTCACAAATCACTTTATTACATTAACTAATGAGTCTTGTTGTCTTGTTTCTGCTCACACAACTTGAACTCAAGTAACTTTTGAAGCTCAAGATGGATTTTGTAAGATATTATCTACTTGAAGTTGCCCGAATCAAAAAGATGACAGAGCAAACATAGATCAGACAAACGATCACATTACAATTTTCTTCAACATGAATATGTACAGTAAATAATTAAAATCTTTGTATAAGTCCTTTTAGAACCTCTAACATACTCTAAGTTTAGTGATGAGTGATATTTTTGTCAAATTTTGAAACACTTTTTACATCTTTTGGTGGCATTTAGTTCACATCCCTAAAGAAATACTGCTCTGGAACAGGAGTATCATAGATCATAGAAAGACATCTCATGATATTTTTCTGTCGGTTTATAGGATCAGAAGCATAAATATAGCTATCTTTATTTCAAAATCTGGAGAGTTGGTCCATAGAATGATACTGGTTAAGGTATCTATTATTCAATGTGTTGAATACTGCACGAATTCATTGTTCTGCTGAGGTGAATGCTCTTGTATTTCAGCTATCGTCATTTCAGACATTACCAATATTGTTTCATGATTTGAAATTTCTATAACTTGTCTCCGCCGCTCATATACATATACCAAAAATAGGATCAATTCACGTTCCTTTTGCTGCACGTATTCGAACATCTGGATCTCAAAACACCGATCCCCCACTTCTACTCAAAAAATAGTTTCTTCTTTGTTCTGTGGTCTCTCATTGTAATGTTGGAAGACCTGAAAGATCAATTCTTCTTTGAAGATAATCTTGTTTCCATTTCAGATGATACCTCTCGTCGACCTGATCTTGTGAAGAAAAAACACTAAGATCATAATGAAGAAAAACATCTGATGGATTTCCATTTTTTAAAAGTTCAAGATAGACATGAGAGCGTTTACTTCACAATCAAGATCCGTTCATTCACGGTCTTCATCAAGCAGTTCACAAGATCTCACCTCTTTTTACGACTGATCATTGAGCGACAAATATTTCCTCCAAAGGCATCACTAATGTACTATATCAGTACTTATGTAAGAGTATTAATCGATTAACACTCAAATCATCATTATACTCAACCTTATACACAATTCATGGAGCAGGAGCATGGACAGATTGCCCTTGATCAGCTTCTAAGATGAGTCACTTTTCTCATTCATAGACACCAACTTGATCTGAAGTAAGCATACCCGTGACTATACGTACTGGCCAAGAGAAATATGTTGGTCATTCTTTTTTATCTTTTTCATCTAGTAACTTACGAACAGAACTGTTTCCATCTAAAAAAGAGACGGTTGATTCACTAACATCAGACATACGGTCCATTTGTTTTCTTACATTTTCTTTCGAACGATCGATCTCTGATATCTTTTTTTGGATATATGAAACATCATCATCCAAGTACTTCAAGAGTTCAATAGTATGATCGCGTTGCTTTTCTAAGAGTTGTATTTCATCTTTATATGTCTGAATTTCATCGTTATACTCATTGACCGTCACGCGTATATTTTGAAGACTCGTTCTATACTGATCATAATAGGACTCTACTTGAGCAAACATCATATCAAGAGATCAATACAGAAGTTTTACAAGATCATCTTTTGAAAGAGATTCTGCAATATTATTAGATTTAGAGAATAATTTCAAGGTACTCATTTCTTCATCGTTCAGATAGTAGTCGTTCGTTACCTTAAACAACATTTTTGCATATAAGGTAATATACTCTTGAGTCTGTCAGATATCTTTGGATAATGTGGAAACAATCCTATCTAATGTTTGTATTTTTCAAACCGTCAATGATATGTCTCTTTGTCTTTTGAGAAGCTTGTCATGGGTATTCTTCATATCACCAACTATCTGTGTTACAGCACGTTTTGCTTTTGAATAGTGAGAGCCAATTTCATCCCTTCTTTCTTGTAATCATTCAAGTGTTTTTTGCATCTCATCGTATGATGAAGACAACTGACCCAAGGTAACTTGTGCTTCCTGAAGATCCATAAGAGGCATATACTCATCAACATCATATACCTGAGACAACGTTTCATCCTTAAAGATCTGAAGTTCATCAAAGATATCCTCAGCGTGAACAACAGATGACAGATGTAGTATTCATCATAACAAAAGAAAAACACAACAGTACAAAAAA
>CALCME010000075.1 GCA_937965925.1 Candidatus Absconditabacterales bacterium
TATGTTCAAGATAGCACAGTCACCGTTCACCATACCCACCTATTCATTAGGTGATTTTTTTTTGCTTAAAAATTGAATTCACATATATATTCCAACATATAACACAACTAGTCCAACACTCAACACATACCTCCAAAGCAAGCTATCTATCTCCAGAATCCCTCAACGTCAGCTAAAAAAAGCAGAAACAGTGTAGATATACTCAAGAAAAGCCGATGTCAATGAAACCAGGTTCGATCAGATTGCTCATCACAACAGCAATGAAAGTCATCACACAATCGTGACGAGAGGAATAATTGGTAAGACAACCATATTTGCAAACACTCATAGCAATGAGATCTTTCACATGAAAAAAATTAAAACTGGAGCTACTCAGAGCGTTGCTCATAAGTTTGCAAGCACCAATCATCCTACATCTCCGCTCTTCTCCATGAGTTTTGGAGTAAGAATCTTCATCACATCGAGGAATCCAACTATTCATACTAGTGCACCAAAACTTAACAGAAATCATACATCATACCAAAGAGAGTAAGGACGAAAGCAGAGAATGATAATCCAACTGATCATGAGCAATCTCCAGACATAGGGAGTTCTTCAAAAGAATATTGCAACTATCCCAAGAGATCACATAAGCAACGCTCTAAAAACACTTCATTCCATTCACACAAGCACTGCATATGCAATTAGCGAAAAAAGAATACACAAGTATCTTATATATACTGGAAGAAAGAATAACACAAGAGAAAGGAGTCACGCTAACATAATTAAGTTTCATCCACTTACTGCGACAAGATGTGCAAGATTGCTTTTGATAAATCAGTCGTAGAGATCCTTCTTCATCAAAGAAATGTCTCCATATAAGAGTCCTCATAGTAATGCTTGGTGAGAACGCGTAATATAACGATCTTGTAGACGGGAACGGAGCGTTCTCTTTACCTGTAAGAGCTTTGATGAGAAGATACTCTCTTTTGCTTTTCTTGAGTCGACATATCCAATACGTCCGATATGTTCTGTAGTAATCACTGCCTTCGCTCAAATATCAGCTTGATATCATCTTACCCAAAGCCAAAGAGGATAATCAAACTCCCCAACAAAAAATAAAGGAATCGAAAGTGTTGAGAGAAATGGTTTCTTTGGTCATCATGCAACAGCTCTTACATATCACGATATCATTAGATAATCCCCATACGTCACTGACTGATCGAGACCACGAACAAGAACATCTCATTGTGAAGTTTCCAAGACATAGTCATTATTTTTGAGTCATCAAATGAGAGTTCCTGTCACTACCAGACTTGATTTCTCTACGAATTGCTCCTTTTCATTGTCATCCGAATGTTTTTTCTGTGAAAGTCCTATTGAAACAACTCCTCGTACGAGAAAGAAAACACAGACAGAGACAGAAAGATACGAGAGAATCATCTTTTTGTGTTCTTGTGCCAAGTACAACCAAATTACAGTAAAATAAACAAGTAAGCAGAGTGAGATAAGATAGACCCATAGATGATGAGTTCCCGTAAGAACCGCCACAGCAAGAGTAAACACAACACACGCATAACGAAACATTATTGATTATTGAACAGATGAAGGAAATTCGTCCATCAGTCTTTGTACTTTTTCTTGATACACAAGAGGAATCGTTGGTACTCATGAGTGTAGACCCATTAACACGACATGCAATCTGGCTGAAATCACAAGACGACTTCATTGGAAAAACTGTTCGATCTGAACAAGAGAGAAGTCTGTCCAATCAATCATCTGGATTGACGAAAAAATATCTTTAAGAGAGGGAAGGAGAAGAGAGTCTGAATCATCGTTTCACACTGAAGCTGGAAAAAAATAGAATGCAAAGCGGGTTTCATCATACGTGGAGAGATGAGATTTCAATTTTTCAATTGTTTGGTGATTTCGTATATGAACATTTACATTTATAATAATATAGTCTGTCTCTCATATGTGTATCGGAGCTTCTTGATCACTATCTCCCAACGATAGATAAGATTCATCAGCAAGGGCATCAAAAGCAAAGTCATGATAATGAACAGCTTTTTTTGTATAAGCAGACGCGATTGTATATGAAGAATAATCTCTCATAACAACTGATATAGCGTGTTTAAGAATGATTTTATATAAGAAGTCAGTCCCTCTCTTTTTGATTGTTCAAACTCATCATAAAATTATATAATCACTAAAGAACAACTGAAACCCATGTTTCACAAAATAAGACCATCCATTATATGGAAACACTCTAGCATCTGTAAGCACTTCTCATCATCAAAGCACAAGGAGACTCTTCTTTGGAAGAAGCAAGGGGAAAGAGTTCGTCGTGTGTATTGTTATAGTATCTCACAAAACGTGCATGTTCATCCATTGATCTAATCGATCTGGATCTGGAGTTTGTATCACAAAGCATGAAAGTCCATACTTCTTTACAAGATAAGAAATTACTCACAAAAGAAGGAGTTCATCTCAGAAATTTTTATATCAGTAATATCATCTTATATATGCTGTTGTATACATCAGATTAAATTTACAAAGAAACGAGAGACAGTTTGTCTCTATACTGAAAAGCTTCAGCAACATGGGATCTATTTACCTTCTCAACTCACTCTATATCGGCGATTGTTCTAGCAACCTTAATGGTTCTATGAGTAACTCTAGGTGAAAGAGCAAGACGTCTTGATACCTCTTTAATAAAGATTTCTGCTTGATCTTCTAGCTGGATATACGTTCAGATCATCTTCGCTGGTATGTGTGCATTTGAAAACACTCATTCGTTTTTGTATCTTGTTTTTTGTTTCTCTCGTGAAGCGATTACATGAGCTCTTACCTGTTCAGAACTTTCCACCAAATCATCATCCATAATGGTATCTATGTCTTCTCTTGGAACACTAAGAATGATATCACACCTATCTAGCATCGGTCATGAGATTTTTGACTGATATCTCTTTATTTCATTAAGTGAACAACAACACGGTTTCTGTACATCCTTATAAAATCCACAGACACATGGATTCATTGCAGCCACAAACATAAAATTTGCTGGATAATCAACGGAACCATTCGCACGAGAAATCGTCACATGTTGATCTTCTAGAGGCTGTCTTAAGACCTCCAGAACCTCTCTTGGAAACTCTGGTAGTTCATCGAAAAACAAGATTCAATGATGAGCGAGACTAATCTCTCATGGAGTCATGTATCTTCATCATCAAACGATTGAAATTCTAGATGCAGTATGATGTACAGCCCTAAATGGTCTTTGCATAATAAGTGGAGTCTTTTCGCTCAGTCATCAAACAAGAGAATAAATTTGACTTACTTCAACCATCTGCTCAAAACTCATCGGGGGAAGTATTGATTGAAGTGCCTTTGCTAGCATGCTTTTCCCGCTTCATGGTGGACCAGAGAGTAAAACATTATGCATCCCAGCTGCTGCAATCATGAGAGCTCTCTTTGGTAAGAGGTGTCATTTTATATCAGCAAAATCTACTCAAACTGTTTCAGGTGAGATAGAGTCGATACATTTGGTCTCAAGACGCAAAGAATCAAGAGAGACAGATCAAGAGAACACTGCGTATATCTCACTAAAATTTGAAATCACATACACAGCAATTCAGGGGATATATTTTAACTCTCATTCATTTCATTTTGGGACAAAGAACGTCTCTCGTCATTCTTTCTTTGCAGATATAACCGAGGGAAGAAGTCCCGATACTTTTTTCAAAGATCCATCAAGTCACAGTTCTCCAAAGAACAATGAGCTCTGTAGAACTGGTTTAATTATTTTCTGGTTTTCTAATAAGAGTGACAACATTGCAACAGCCATAGGCAAATCAAACCTGGTTCATACCTTTCTAATATCTGATGGAGAGAGATTAAGTATGATCTTACGAGGAGGTAGCTGAAGATCAATACTTCTAAAGGTGGCTCTTATTCTTTCTTTAGATTCTTTTATTGCTGCATCTGGAAGTCAAATAATCTCTATCGTTGGCAGAGCTCTATTACTATCTATTTCTACTACAACTGGAAATCACTGCAATCAGACATTTGTGTAGGTTGAAGTGTAGTGTTTCATAGGGATGTATCGATAAAGTAAGTGTATCGTACATATCTCTTTCTCTCATAAAATTCTAAAAAGTAAGAAAATCGAACATTTATTCAAAAACGTTCACAACTATATTGACGATAACATATGCAAGTAACGCTATACCAAATCAAATAGCTGCATACAAAAGAACCTTATTCGCTGAAGAGAAAGCTTCAGGGTCTCAACGAGAAGTAACTAACTTAAATCAAGCATAGAGTATCGTCAACAGCAAAGCAACAATGACCCCAATCCAAAGATATGTCGTCGCTAATTGTACAAAATTTGTAAAACTCTTATCGGCAGCCCTTGGCGTGATAACCTCTTCTTTGGTGTTAATATCTCAAAATCAATCCTTTGGGGGAATTTCAACCCTAAGGTCTCATCTATTTCTCTTGTTGTCGCTCTCTTCATCTTTACAGGTCTCGTTCTTCATATCACACACTTGTCCTGTCCCACACTTCGTTCAAAAACAGTCTTCCTTAGGCACACATACCCCATCCTTACAGACCTCTCAAGACGAACAAGCAACATCGCATGTTCCATCATCACTTTCATCATCTAGATCACACGTTAACGTCTGTGGATTACAGGATCTTCAGTCAGCACAAGAAACATCTGCACACGAATATTCTTCATCTGGCTCTTCTTCTTGATTCTCATCTTCTTCGTCATCATCTGGATCACCTCACGACTCATCTCAAGAATCGGTCTCTCCATTATCTCAGTCTCAGTCTGTTTCTCATCAATCTACTGTTCCTCCAGCACTCCCACTTCAACTAATTCATTCATTCGTATTACTTGTACCGGATCATCATGTTCTTGCTTCATTACTACTGGCAGTACCCGTTCCTCCTGTTCTTGCATCGTTACTGCTTGCTGTTCCGGTTCATCCTGTTCTTGCATCATTACTACTGGCAGTACCGGTTCCTCCTGTTCTTGCATCATTACTACTGGCAGTACCGGTTCCTCCTGTTCTTGCATCATTACTACTGGCTGTACCCGTTCATCCTGTTCTTGCATCGTTACTGCTTGCTGTTCCGGTTCATCCTGTTCTTGCATCGTTACTGCTTGCTGTACCCGTTCATCCTGTTCTTGCATCGTTACTGCTTGCTGTACCCGTTCATCCTGTTTGTCAATCATTCGTCGTTGTAGATGATCAACTTCATGAGGTATCTCAAGAAGTTGTTGATCATCAGTCTCCCCCATTTGTTGCTTCATTACTGTTTGAGGTTCCAGTTCATCATGTTCCTGTTCATGTAGTTGAGTTTCAAGTACTCCCTGTTCATTCACTCGACGTCGTAGTTCAAGACGTCTGTGTTCCATCTGATCATCAAGATTCATTTGATCCTCATGTCGTTGTTCAATCATCACAATTTCTGTCACATCTTCCATCATTATCATCATCACAATTTCTATCACACCTTCAGTCGTCATTATCGTCACAGTTCCTATCACATCTTTCATTATTATCGTCATCGCAATTTCTATCACATCTTCCATCATTATCGTCATCACAATTTCTGTCACACCTTCCATCATTATCGTCATCACAGTTCCTATCACACCTTCCGTCGTTATCGTCATCATTATCACACAGATCACCAATTCCATCTCAATCCTTATCTGATTGATTTGGATTTGGAACACCTAGACAATTATCTTTAGATCAGTCTTCACAACTCCCATCACAGACTCCATCCCCATCGTCATCACAATTCCTATCACAGATTCAGTCATCATCCTCATCACAGTTCCTATCACAGATTCAGTCATTATCACTATCGTCATCACAAAGATCTCACGTTCAATCTCAATCAGTATCTTTTTGATCTACATCAGGAATACTTGGACAGAGATCGTTTTCATTGTCATACCCATCATTGTCGTAGTCATTATCTCGAGTGCATGATCTGTTATTTGTCACTTTCTGTAATACAGATAGAAAAAATTTCCCATCAATTTGATCAAACCTTGCTCTATCACCAATTTCATCTCGATAGGTAACTCATTCTTTTACTGCAATATTTGCGAGTGCTACTGGATTCTCTCACTCTTTAAGTTCACCTTTCTCTTCCATTCAACACGCATCAAGATGATGCCTACAATATCTTAAATACAAATCAAACTCATCAAGATCTCTTACAAAACATCATTGGATCGATCAACATTCTTTCTTAGAGAGTTCAATAAGCTCTTTATCTAACTCACTAAAATCATCAGGAGATTCTTCTACCCAGATTCAAATAGATTCCCAATCTACTTCGTATGATGAATAAATATCAGGAGCCAATGTATTATAAATCGCTTGTAAGAAATCACCAAAAACTAATGGATACTCTCAACAGAAATTTCATGAACAGATCGTACTTGTTCTAGGAAATCCATTCATCCATCATCTGTCTGCCACTTCAGCAATACAATATGAATAGTCTTTTCACTTATACGGTTGGTTTCAGACAGATACATCATCAAAATTGTTTCATACATCAGCCTTAATCTTATTCCATCGAAATGAAATGAATGTTATTAGTTGAAATCTGTCAGGAATGGCACATTGTTCACATGTTGAGAGTACCAGAAATTCAGCTAGATCATAACGTGTGAGAAAATCACTCTCAAGTATCTCTTCATATCTCGATCCACTGAGTTCTTTCAGGTCTTTTGTTCTTTTATCAGCAACAATTTGATTCTCAAGTAGTTCGTCGCTTTGAGAACTTGCTACTCATACTCAAAACAAAAACAGTCAACTTATCGTGACAAAAAAAAGAAAAAATCGACTTGTTCGGGTTTTATATAACATCTAAATTAGAACGAGTAAGTGAGATAATCAAGTATACAATCAAAATACTAGACAATGCAAGAAATATTCACAAAACCACATATCCCGCAGTCTTTAATGCTTCAGTCATTTTTCATTCATCACCCCTAGACAAAATAACTCTTATCCCGGCTACCAATAACATTGGAATAGCTAAAATTACAACAACCCTTAAAAGGAATCATGTCGTTCTAGCAATAACCGATCATCAAAGTCAAAAACTAAAACGATCTTTTAGCTTCTTATCCTTGTCTGGTCATAAATCGATATCTATTCAAATAGTTGTCTTAAATAAGTCTACAGCATCTTTATCTGATGCGAACTCATGATCTTGCGATTCTTCATATACCTTATCAAGCAAATCAGATCAAGGAAAAGCACCAGATGCGAGAGAACACATCCCCAATCAGCAAGAAAAGAAGAAAAGAAGAAATCTACATATTTTCATCGTTT
>CALCME010000076.1 GCA_937965925.1 Candidatus Absconditabacterales bacterium
CTGTCTTCAAGCAAACCAGGTTCATCGATCTGTCCCTCTCCAACGATCATACACAAATCATACCAGCAGTAAGGGTATTGCTAATCACAATCCATACAGTACCAAGAGCAACGCTCCTTGTCGGAGCTGAGATTGCAATCATGCTACCGCTAAGATACTCAGCAAGATCGGTCATACACATGGTGTCCACATGATTCACATACTCATCCCAAGCAAGACACTAGAACTAGAAGATTGAATCTTTTCAATTCCAGCACCAAGAGAGGTTCATGACAGACTCATCCAAGAAAACTCCTCTCCCATCACAAGCATCATTCATATAATCATCAGTATTACTCCAATCACAGGGACTAGTCGCTCTATCCATCCATGAAATAACGATCACAGTCGAGTAGCAGAAAGACCTAAAATCGTAAAGATTCCGATCAGTCCAATCATAAATCAGGCTACACGAGAAAACGTATTTCCTTTCTTACTACGTAAAATATTTGCTACATATGCTGGTAAGACAGGCAAGGTACACGGAGAAAGAAATGAGAGTAATCACGCCAGTAACGCTAGCACTGCAAAGACTCAAAATCATCTATTGGTAAAAGACTCTAATCAGACCGCAGACAGTTCAAACTCGTTTTCATATGCACTCCCATCAATATATCAGTTCAATCGAGAGTCCTTTTGTTTTTTTGCTAAGATGGAATCTCTGCGAACTTCCTTATCTAAGAGTCAAACGGCACGAGCTTCTTGAGAGGCTTTTAGTGCATAGTATCATTTATCCAGGTATCATTGCTGGGGTTGCTGAGCAAGTCGAGCAATCGTATCTTGTGCAGCTATGGTATATTCAGGATTATCATCAAGTGATGAGAGTTTGGTCAAAGCATAGGAGAATACTCCATTCTCTGAGACAGGCTTCGTAAGATCTATATGATCTCCAAGTGCATATAGATGTCTATCAGGACTATTTCTTTCGAAGAATCCTCCTCCATACCAGTCATACAGATGATCCAGTGAATAGTCTGCTATACGTTTCGCACTCTTGAGATACGAAGGTGTTTCATATACCTCATATGCATCTACAAATGCAAGCGTCAGCAACGCATGATCGATGATACTTCCCCTTACTCCTTTCTTCCCCTCTGGAGTCATATAGTGAAATGCTCATTGTTTGGTAACAATCTCTTCTTGGAGATAGGCGAGCGTATCTTGTATCATTGTATCAAGTTGATCAAGCGTTACCGTGTATGGTCAGGTTGGAGTTTGAAAAAGCATATCTTTCTCAGGCATCTCAGATTGTCTCTTCCTAATTGCAATCAATGAGACCATAGCATCAGCATTTCGATCAGTATACTTGGTTTTCTCTACTCTCGCTTTTTGTGTTGGTCTTGGATTTTGAGCATAATATGCAGCTTCACCATTTACATCTGTATTTGCATAGAATCAACCGTTCTCAGTATCGTAATAGTCCCCTATCAGATATTTCCATGTTCCTGCAAGTACCTCATTCACATAAGGATCATCTAGTCATGTTGTTCGATAATTATGATAAGCATTGAGTAATCTTACGTTATCATAGAGCATTTTTTCATAGTGTGGTGGATCTCGATTTCTCGTCGTTCCATATCTATGAAATCATCACTCGATAGGATCATACAGATTATAGTTCGTCTCTAGTTCATCTGGAGAAGTATATTGTTGTTCGAGTGTGAGTTGCACCTTTTCGATTCGCTTCACTTCTTTTGTTGTTTTGTATTGATCGACAAAAAAATTGAGAATTCTTCATTGAGGAAATTTCTGTCCGTTTCCAAATCCACCATACTCTCTGTCAAACGTATTTTCCGCTTGATAGGTAATAGATGTTTCTAAGTTGGTGATTTTAGCAGTTGATGTCTCTGGAACTGCAGTAGGAATATATAATGGTTTTACTGTTCATCAGGCTGCATTATTTTGTACAAATTGAACTGCATTCTCGATATTCTGTATCATATTCGGAATCGGTCTTGGTCATGAATATCAAAAAATACGAGCTCCATCTGGAGTCATAACGGTCGTTGATGGTCGACCTCACTCAAGATATTTTCTCGTCAAATCTTGTCTTTGATCTGCATCTACATACACGGGAATTGTTTTTTCATTGATCAGTATATACACACTTGGATCAAAAAGATACTCCTCGCTCTCATAGACTTGACACCAGTAGCACCAAGATGGAGCAGTCAATACAAGAAAAATTGGTTTCTTCTGAGCTGATGCTTCTGCAAAGGTTGATGGACTATACTCTCTCCATTCAATGAGTGGTTTCAGTGCTTCTGTTTTCTCAAATGAGTATTTCTCGTTTGCGAAAGAAACTCAAATAAAACTTCATCACAAAAGAAATAAAACATAGAAACTTCTGAGAAGAAATGTGATCATATGAAAAAGAGTTAAACAAAAAAAAAGACCACCGAAGTGATCCTTTCATACTTATATTTAGTTAAATTTTGAGACGACTTCAGTGAGTTCAAAAAGTCATTTCACATTCAAGCTCTTCGGAGAAGAACCATTTAGATACGTCACAGTATGGTATTTATCTACATTGTATTGTTTTGCTAGTTCTTGGTTAGTATCTCGATCAGTCTTGAAGATTGCTACATCTCATGGGATAGATGCTTTATTTGTGGTTATATTTGTATCTAACTTTGCACATGATCCGCATGTCTTACTATGAAAGAAGAGGGCAACTTTCTTCCCTTCTGACTGAGCTAATGTTACTGCACTAGCAGAATACTCTTGATATCAATTGTTTGCAGTAGGAACTACTGGAGCATCAAAATTTCCTATGAGATCTTTGAGTTCAAAGAGTCCTTTCACATTTTTTGGTGCGCCTTCTCATAAGAAACTTACTGTATGATACTTATCTACTCCATACTCTTTTGCTAGTTCTTGATTTTCATCTCGATCCGCATTAAAAACAACTACATCATTTGGTATTGCTGCTGAATTAGCTTTGATATTTGCATCTAATTTTGCACATGATCCGCATGTTGCTCCGTGGAAGAATACTGCTGTTTTCTTCCCTTCTGCTACTGCTAGTTTTACTGCGTCAGCACTATATGTTTGATATCATCAAGCTTTTTTCGCAATAGGCATTGGTTTCTTAGATTCAGCTACAAGATCTTTTACTTCAAACAAACCTTTCACATTTCTTGCGGTTCAATTATCTCATAAGAAACTAACCGTGTGATACTTATCTACTCACAGTTCAGCTGCTAATTTTTGATTTGCATCCCAATCTGCTTTAAACACTACGAGGTCACTTGGAATATCAGTTCCATTTGCTGTTATGTTTGCATCTAACTTA
>CALCME010000077.1 GCA_937965925.1 Candidatus Absconditabacterales bacterium
TCAGATGGTGTTCATAGTGCTTTTCAGGTATGAGGGGATAGATTTCCTATGGTATCTTTTCATCCTGTAGTAGAATACTTTGAAAATCATCCTGAGATCAAGAGTATTGTTCTTCTTGGTGAAGTAGGTAACCGTACTGAGCTAGAAATAGCTGATATGATCTCATCAGGGAAGATCAAAAAACCTGTCATCGCCTACTGTATAGGAACTTCAGCTGAAAAGATGAAAACAGAGGTACAGTTTGGACATGCATGAGCAAAAGCTAATTCTGATGAAGAGAAGGCAAGTTATAAGAATGAATACCTAGCTACAGCATGAGCTCATGTTCCAGAGAATTTTGATGGTTTTGGTGAGATGATAGGGAAGGTGTATGAAACATTGAAATAAGCATAGGTGTAAATGAAAGACTAATCAATTTACCTATACATAAATATGTCTCAAAACCTTTCTTCCTCTGTTGTTCGCGTCTTGATTGCAAATATTCTCGTAAGATCGTGAATGATCGTGATGCAACTTTTCTTAAATATGTTTGTTTGGAAGCATACCCAAGATTTAAGAGTAGTGGCATTGTATAATATTATATATATTTGTATGCATACACTCACGTATACACTTTCTGCTCCTTTTATTAAATCTTGAAATAGGAAAATCGCACATGTGTTGAGTTTGTTTTGATATGGACTTGTGTATCTCTATCTTGTGATTTCATCTTGATCAATAATTGAGTATGTTTACTTCGTGGCTGCTTGTATTGGAGTTTGAAATGGGCTGTACCGACTTACGTATCATACCACCCAATTTGATTTAACCACTTATGGAAATAGATGATACTTTGAATGACTAAAGAGTTCTTTATCTATTTGATCTAAACTTCTTTTTCCCGTACTGTATTGATTTATTATCACTCAAGACTTCTTTTGACGTTGATATGAGATCGTATTCTGAATATGAGCAGTAATGTTCTTTCTTGCTGGTGTCATATGAGCTATCTCACCTGCTACTTTTTCTTGATCTCCATATTCTCTATGAAAACTACGAAATAAAATTAAAAATCGTCCTCGCGTGCTTCGTTCGTTGATAACGGGAACTTCCTGAGCAATATGATTTTCACCGATCTTATTAGAAACAATTCTTCCTTTATTATTGTTCTCTTTCGTTGCAAATGAATGAGAAGTTTGATTTTTAGTGAGTCTTTTCTCTTTTGTAAGTATTGTTGCATCATATCTTTTTTGAAAATTGGTTCCCTATAGTCGTTATGGTCATGTACTTATCGGGGTATGAATTGTGGTTGCTAGCCTCTATATATGATTACTCATGTTTCCCTCTTACAAGTGACTCATTATCATTTCTTCTCTTCTTAATTTTTGTTTGATCTTTTTCTCGATCCCCCAGAAGATCATTAGTGATAACGTTCTTCATTCAGTTGACTGATATCAGGATGTAAGACCTGAGTTTGTAGTTGTTAGAGAGCGATTTCTCACGATTGGGTGGCTGAGTGTCTATTTGATTATTTACTTTGCAAATGACTTGGATATTATATGACTTCAATCGGTATTTATTGTCATGATTATCTGTGTCGCACTATCTTCTCGATCGTTACAGAAAATTAGTCTTACAGATACAGAATAAACTGCCTACACTTTATTATCCTATTGCATATGTTTGATTGTTCATTCGTTACTACTAAGTGTCTAATAAAGAAAGAAGGAAAGATACTTCTTCTTAAAGAGTGACCATCAGAATGAGAAGTAGAGAATTTTCACACATGAACATATTGATTGCCATGAGGTCGTCTAGATGAATGAGAACGTCTTATGGATGGAGTAATACGTGAAATGAAGGAAGAAACATGAAGATCAGTGAACGTATGAGAGATAGTTCATTGCTCAGATTTTGTTTTTGAATTTAGGGATCAGCAACGACATTGAATCATGCTTGTCTTTGAAGCTGAATTTACAGATGATATAGAGGTTTGTTTAAGTGATGAACATACTGCATATGGATGGTTCACTAAACAAGAACTTGATACGATACAGATTATTCCAAATCAAATTGAAATACTTAAAAAATTATCATAAAATCTCTTTAGTTTTTATTGCCTCATTAGTATGTCAGATACAACCACGTTAGAACAAAAATTACAGGTTCTCCAGAATCGTAAGAAAACGAATTTTACCTCGACTATCTCGGATGAGAGAGGGAGTGAGTTGGAATATAATGGTCATAAGATTAGTGATCTGGTTGCATGATGATCAGTTGCAAAAGTGATCGGGCATCTTTGGTTGAAAAGAGACCTGCCTGAGTATGCTTGTACGTTTATTGAAACAATAATGATTCTCTTGGCTGATCATGGTCCAGCAGTAAGTGGTGCGACGAATACCATTGTAACAGCAAGAGCAGGGAAAGACGTCGTATCATCTCTTATTGCTTGACTTGCTACGATAGGACCACGTTTTGGTGGTGCGGTGACGGGTGCTGGAATCTGGTTGGTCGATGCGGTAAATAGATGAATAAGTCCAGGAGAGCTGGTAAAGGAGATGAAACAGAAATGAGTCTATATTCAATGAATATGACACAAGGTGAAATCAATCTATGATCCTGATATCAGATGTAAACTTATGCAAGATCTTGCAAAAACATTTCCTACCACGAAACATCTCGAGTTTGCTCTATGAGTAGAGGAGCTCACGACGCAGAAAAAGCCAAACTTGATTTTGAATGTAGACGGACATATAGCAGCACTTTTGTGTGATATGCTCAGTGATTTATGATATACACCTGAAGAGATCGCTAGGATGGTGAAAGCTGACTTGTTTAACTCATTTTTCGTGCTTTCAAGGTCTATCTGATTCATTGGACATTACCTAGACCAGCAGAGATTAAATGAATGATTGTATAGAACTCCATGGTGAGATATTTTGTATGATGTGGAGTAGGTTTTTATGATTATCGATCAGTCTATGAAAGAAACCATCTATTCGCTATCAGTATGAGAAGATATTGTGACGTGATTTCATTGGGATTGATGAAGTAAGACGATTTGTCTTCTGATTCACGGATTAGCATCAAGGCCTCATATGGCGTTGAACAGGTGATTTTGTTGTGAACTAGAAAAGAACAACATAGACTCATTGAGATTGGATCTGTATGACGTATGAAAGAGATCACTTGGTAAGAGATGATTCACTTCTCAGATCAAAGAAATAGAAGCTGTAATAGAGAATTTGAAAGATTCATATGAGAAAATTTTTCTCGTTTGACATAGTGTTTGAGGATTGTTGAGTTTTTTGGTCGATCATACTCATATAACATGAATTCTTTGATGGGATGCATCTATACCATGAGTATACAAATTTCAAGATCATGTAGATGATATGTGAGAGTATTGATATAAGACAGGATGATTATTTGAATTCTTGGTTTCTAGAACGTATGTAGATGAGATAGTTCAGGTAAGTGATGATTATATGAAGAATATTTCAGTACCATATCTTACACTTTTCTCATCACAATGTGATTATTACTGTGAGTACCGAAAAAAAACTGCTGAGATGAGTTCAGATCAGAAAATAGCTCTTATCGAGTGATCATCTCATTCGTTTCAAGAATATGGGAAACAGGAGGAGGTGTTTAAGAGAAGTATTGAGTGGCTAGTTTCGAAACTATAAAAAAAAGAGCAGATATTTGCTCTTTAAATGA
>CALCME010000078.1 GCA_937965925.1 Candidatus Absconditabacterales bacterium
ATGGTGAATTGATACATGTAATCAATGGTCCTGGGAGTTTTACGATGCTTAGAATTGGTTGTCTGTGTGTAAATCTGCTAGCTCAGACAGAAAATGTAGAAATTTTTGACATACCAAAACTGGATCTGTATCAAGCAGCTATGGAACAGTGAGATCTTCCAGCTGTGGGAGTCGTGTTTATGGGACAGAGAAAGAAAGTGCGAGTAATTGAAGAGAAGGAAGAATCAAGAGAAAAGAGAAAAGATAGTATATGATGATGAAAACGATTCACAAAACTGGTTTGAGTTAATGATCTGTTAGATTACCTTTGAGATCGTTCCTATCGAGCAGAGGAAACGGTAGATCATATAGCTTTCAAACAAATAGAAACGACACGCATTGTTTCTGATATGAAGATCGAGGAAGATGCAATTACAGCACAATATGCATGAAAAAAGATTCAAATACCAACTACAAATATTGCAAACCGTGTAGACGTGCTTTCCCCAAGATATATGCTTGATCCATTGGTCTGATAAGAGAATTTCATTCAATTTATTTTAGGAAAAGGCAATCCGTTGTCCCTACATCACTTCATTCATTATGTCCCACACTACCCTTTCTATTGAATCTACTTGTGATGACACGTCTATAGCTCTTGTTACTATGCAAGAAGGATTTTTTCATGTACATCGTATGCTTACCTACACACAAAATCACACCAAACATGGAGGAATCGTTCCAGAATATGCAAGCAGAGACCATGCAAAATGGTTACCAAGCATTACTCAAGATATGTGACTCCAGAAAGTTGATTGATGAGTATATGCTGATATCTCTTCTGTGAAGCATCATAATGATATCAAAGAGTACATGCCAGAAGAACTCAAAAAAGACTATTGAGAACGAGGTGATGGATGAATAAAGATCGACTCAATTACCGTTGCTTCTCATCCTGGACTCCCATGATCACTCGTAGCATGAATTACAACAGCTCACTATCTGTCATCATACTATGAATTACCACTGACTGAAGTAAACCATATCATGTGACATGTCTTCTCTATACTTCTAGATCGCACTGTTGATATAGTCAAACTTCCCTACCTATGTCTGACCGTTAGTGGAGGTCATAGTGACGTATATATTATAGAAAAAAATGACAATACCTCCTCTGAAATAGAACTATCAGATACACGACACAAACGTGGACACATATGACTAGGTGAAACGATATATATCGGTCCATATACAGCAAAAAAAATTGTACAAACGATGGACGACGCAGTAGGTGAAGCATATGACAAATGTGCGAAAATGCTCTGATGACCATATCCATGAGGATATCGAATGGACTGTCTTGCTCAACAATGAAGTGATGACGAGGTTACCTCAACACAGTTACGTAAGATTATTGTGAAAGAACAATTTAGCTTTTCTGGAATTAAATCTCAAATGGCAGCACTTATCTCTTCATATGAAAAAGAATGAACACTCATTACTGAAGAACTCAAAAAAAACATTGCACGACAGTTTCAACGTCGTACAACAGACGCTCTTATCAATAAACTGGAAAACTGCATAGACGATCATGCACCTCAAACAATTTGAGTCGTCTGATGAGTTTCTGCAAACTCAGAATTACGTAAGAAGGTAGAAATTCTGTGTAAGAAACATGGGCTTGAAGAAAGCTCATATGTACCATCATCACTCAGATACTGTGTAGATAATGCAGCCATGATTGCTGTCCCATGACTTCTCAGGATGATGTAACGACTTTAGAGGACGAGGCAGTACCATAGTCCTATCGTCCCTACAAAAATAGCCCTCCCGTATATACAAAAACTCTTTATTTTCTCATCATTCATATGTTTGTTTCATCACCATATGACCTCCAATCATATGCAAAATCCGTTGCAAAAAATCACAAAAAAATCCTCCTCACGTGAGATCTGTGAGCAGGAAAGACAACGTTTTCGTGATGATTTGCCCAACATCGAGGGGTTGATCAAACTTCTGTAAATAGTCCGACCTATACGTATATAAATACCTATATATGAACTACGTGAGAAAAAATACTTCATGTAGATATGTATCGTATTTCTAGCTATGAACAGGCCGCTTCATTATGAATTTTTGATCTTATTGATAACCACGAGATCATCATCATAGAACGACCAAAACGAGAAGAAGAATATATTGATAAAGATCGAGTTCGTATCCATATTCAAAAAACAGATGAGTATGAGAGAGAAATCACCATCCAAGAAATTTCATAAAAAGTACATATACATATATATACAGCTTTTATCTAAATTCTCAGTTCTTTTATCTAGTTTCTCAATACTATCTTCCTAACTTCTCCTCTGCAAGCAACAGTCTTCTCTCAGAAAAGTGTTCGGATGCAAGGAAGGCTAGTGTTACTGTTTTGTTTCAAGGAGAAAGAGTCACAGAGGAAATTCATTTGATAATTTCACTTGTTCCATCTAATCAGGCTAACAGTGTTGATCTTCATGAAACTTCTATGGTTACACGAGATGGATGCGCATACATATATTTGAATGATCCTGTTGCAAGACCACTGATTCATCGTAATGAACTTCTTAAAGGAATAATAGGTTGACTATTATTAATTGCATATCAGGTAGATCATAATGATGTAGTGACGATTATTCATGTTCAGCTCACATTGAGGGTTTCATCTGGAGTATATATCTGTGCGTGCATATAGTCCAATACAGTTCAACCCAACACCAAATCATTAAAAACGAATCCTGTTCTCTTCTCTCATTTTACTGTAGTAATTTCAACATCTATACACTGGACAGGAATAAGTTCTAATGAAGATTTCTCAATATCTCACAAACCACAAGAAGCATCAATGACACACGTATCTCTATTCATTAAAAATCACAAAGTACCACAATTAACTCAGAAAAACGGCTTATTGTAGTTGCAGTATTTTCTTAGAGCACGAAGCATGGTTCCATCTCACCCTCACACCAAGATCACATCTGCATCTTCTACTGTATCAACAAAAAAAGCTCAATTCTCTTTTTGAAGAGTTTCTTTGAGCTTTGTGCATGATGATGTTTGCGAGAAGACAGGATAGAAGTTCATAAATTGACTCTAACATAATAGATAAAGAGGATTATGAGATCTTCCCTATTTTCGCTAATCTTATATCTGCTTCAATTTTATCCATATTGTCTATAGCTAATTCAAGATCTGAGGCATTTCCATCTGCTTTAATCTTTGCTAGCTCTTCTTCCATATCTTTCTTCATTTTTTCAAGAACCTCTACTCCTTCTTCTAGACTACTCGTTGCTGCAGACGTTGTTACCACAATTTGTTTCCCATCTATTAGGACAAGTCATTTTGATACAGACACATGGACCTTTCCATCTATGATCTCTAGATCAGTACTCTCTCATGTAGGAACAAAAGTAAGTATCCCCGCCTTGATCACAGAACTAAGGGGTTGATGTCCAGGCAGTATTGTAATTTCTCCATCATACGTAGGAAGCGTAGCTTTACTAATATCTCCATCAAAGACAACTCATCACAGTGACGTTATTTTTAAGTGCATGGTATAAATATTTTGGATAAAAAATATAAAGAAATTTAAGCTGCATCTCTCTGAACAGTACGCTCAATTCTCATGTAATATGACATCAATATATCTTCATAAGATTCTATATCTTCAGTTGAGAGATCATTGACATTGTTTTGAGTTAACTCAGAGAAAGATTTAACTCAAACTGGAACAGGAAATTCTCTATTAAGTGTAGAAATTCAAAATTTCATAGAATCAATTCTAATTCTCTTTGGATTCTTTGAATATAATCGTCCAGGATTCATCTTCAATATATCAAAAGCTCTTTTGCTTAAATAAGTAATTTTTTCAACCATCCCTAGTTGTTGAAATTCATCTTCAGATTTATATGTTTCCATTACATGTATTACTATATAAACAATGGTACATATCGTAATCAAGTTATACTACTTTTCAATCAAGAGATAAAAAAACTCATGATATGCATCATGAGTTTTTCTGTAATTCAAGTCTCCTATATAGTCTACCCTATCAATTTCTTCCTCAAAAACGCTGGTGTTTCGTAATCTACATCATTTGTGACTCTCTTTTCTTGTTCTTTCGATACTTGTGATTGAATTCATTCATCTTGCATAGCTTTCCCAACATAGTTTGATCATGATGATGTTCTACTTGATCCCATTCTTGATCAT
>CALCME010000079.1 GCA_937965925.1 Candidatus Absconditabacterales bacterium
GGAGCAACATGTGGAGATAATATGATTAACTGATGAGAATCATGTGATGAAGGATCAAACAACGGTAGAACATGTACACCAGGATACGGAGGAACATGTACATACTGTTCATCAACATGTGATGTAGTAAGAGTAAACGGAGCAACATGTGGAGATAATATGATTAACTGATGAGAATCATGTGATGAGGGTGCAAATAACGGTAAAGTGTGTACACCAGCTTATAATGGTAAATGTACTTACTGTAGTTCAACTTGTCAACCAGTTGAAATGAGAGGACCTCAATGTGGTGATGGTCTTGTAAATAGTAGTCACTAATTAGTGAGCTATTTTATGTTTACAATCTCATTGTAAAAAAATTAATCCCGTGTTTTCACGGGATTTTTTTTTGCTATATAGGAAATTCTAAACAAATTCCCTATCTATATATAAATACTCCAATTACTCCATGGATATTAATCAGAAGATATCGTAGTTTTCATCTTAAACGTTGGGAATCAAAAATCGGTAGGATTATTTAAATTTTTAAAAGTTCTATATTATATCATAATTTAATTTTTATGATTAGGTGTGATATTTTTTCATGCTTGCTATTTATTAGCACAATCGCATATTTGTTTATGTGTAATATTTATTTTTATTCTTCTGACTATCACTTGTCCCATGAAATTATTTAAAATGATTGTCTTGTGATGTGTATCACTGCTATCAGTTTGTATTGTGACTGCATCATATTCACCTACTTCTACTGATAAAATGTTGGTGGAAACATTCTCCAAAAAAATATCTACAATGTATCAAAAAACTCCTTCAAAAATCGAAAAAATTGCTCCTAAATTAAAAGTATTGGTAAGTATGTATGATGATTCTCGTATGGAATATTATATTTTAGACTGATTGTATCAGCACATAGTTTCACTTATGAATACAGTAACAGTAGTAGTTCCTGCATCAAATGAAGAAACTACGACGACAGTTGTAACGGAGATTCAAAATCCAACTCCTGTTTCAAATGTTGTTGAACCTACAGTTACCTCTACAAGTTCAACAACTTCGACAACAGCTCAACCAGTTGCTGTAGTTTCAAATCCAGCATCTCAAGTTGAATCTACTCCTAGTGGATCGTCGTTTATGCTACCAGATAGTGCACAAGAGTGAGCGTTAGCAATTCAGCAAATAATAAATTCAGCACATATAAAATGAAATCCTGACGCTAAATTTAGTCTTGTTGAATTCTCTGATTTTCAGTGTCCTTTCTGTCAAAGGTTTACATTGGATAAGGTATTAGACACCGTTCTTGGTACATATGAAGGAAAAGTGAATGCAGTATTTGCTCACTTTCCATTATCTAATCATCCACTTGCTGAGGATGCTGCACTGGCAGCAGAATGTGTTGGTGAGATTTGATGATCTCTTGCATTTCAAAGATACAAGCACGAATTATTCTTTTTGTGATTTACTGACTTAGATAAAGCTTATGAAGCTTTACAGTATATTAATGTTGATATTAATCGTGATCAGTTTGATACGTGTCGAAGTAACAAAAAGCATCTATCAAAAGTGCAAGCTGACTATAATGCATGAATCACAGTATGAGTAAGATGAACACCTACTGTTGTATTTTTTAATAGAGAAAATGGTAATTACAAAGTAATTCCATGAGCAAATACTCCAGAAGCATACGCTGATATTATTAATCAATTAGAGCCAGAACTTCTTCAGTAGTATTTTAAAGTAGAGTTATATTTTCCTCCTATAAAAAAGATACTCAACTACGAGTATCTTTTTTCTTTAGTTAAATTCCTCTCATTATTTTGTGTTAAGTAATCTATAGTAAAGTGCTTTGTATATTTCACTTGTAACTTTTGATTTTTTGTCATCTTTTTTGCTTTTGTTGTCAATTTTTACAAGCAAACGACCTAAAATGTTATCTCTTGTAAAACTACTTGATCATTTTATTTTTGTAAGTATTGCCTTTTCTATTTCGTTCAGAAGTGGAATCATATCATCTGTTAGGTACTCAGTATTTCTTCTATATGTGCGTAGAGATTCTTTTAATTGATCTTGAGGAGAAATGGTAATGCTTTTTTTTACGTTCTCTATGATTTTGTTGTACTCATCTTCTTTTTGTTCCTTGTCTGTGTGTTCTTTGATTGAATCCTGTTTTATAACAGTTGTTCTTGATGTTTCTACACGATGAGTTGGTGGACTAACTTCATGAACATAGCTCAGTTTTTTTTCCTTAATAATTCATGAGTTGATTCATGTTTTAGGTGTTGTATTTCAAGCTTCTCATTCATTAGTAAGTTGTTGTTTTTCCGTTCCTTTTAAAGTTTCCGTTATCTGTGTTGTTGTGTTGCTCTTTTCTTCAAGTAGATAGGTTACATCTTGATCCTCTGTAATAACTGGAGTAATAACTGGAGCAAGGTTTTGATCTTCTTCAACTATTGGAATCGACTTTCATATCGTTCAATCTTCAATGTTTTTCTCTGTTTTTATAAGTTTTGATTTATTAACTCGTCTTTCAGCATTTGTTCAGATTGCATAACATCAATACGTCGTTAGCTCATGATCTTCTTGTGTTGTTCTTTGAGAAAGTATTTTAACATTCTTTATGTCTGTACGAAATGATTCGAAAATTTCATACGTATACAAGTCGAATCAATCAGATTCATTTTTGAGATAGATAAATATTTTGTCTCAAGCTGTTGATATTGGTAATGCTTGAAAAACTGTCTTGTATCTTCATGGCTCATCTTTTGTAAACGAACTGTGTGCTGCAATTACCATGTTTCCTTTACCTTCTTTAGGGCTGTTTCATCGATAGTGAAGAGATCCTTCCTCTAGATATGGATAGTGATTAAATGATTTTCATGAATTAATTTTTTTAGCGTCTTCTGTACTTGGGGTGAGTATAGGTACGACTATCCCATGTTCTGGATAGACAATATATCAGTCTTTATTCTGATCTTGACTGAATGGTAATGTACTTTTTCGATATGAAAGTGAAGTAATTGCTTGAGTTTCGTCAGGAATAGCCCACTCTGGATATGTTTTTTCAACAGTAGGATTATCGACTTCTTCAACTCAATATAAATTAAAGTAGTATTCATGGTGAGATTGTCCTTGAGTGCTATACGGATTTGCTGTAAGAAACATATCCCATAAATTTTTTCAAAAAAATCAGATACAAAAAAGTGAACAAATCGTACATATTGTTAAAAATTTTAATGATTTCATTTTTATTTTTGAAAATAAATAGCTTAGATATAGTATATTATATATCTAAATGACTATTATGTCAAATTTATCACTATAATATGTCTGTTGATCTGAGTCAAATCTCATTTTATTTATTGATAACTTCTTGAACTTAGGTGGTACTCCTGTATACTGATCCTGTATTTTTATCTTTCATATTCGAATGAAATTACTTAGAGGTTGAATTTTAACAACTATTATAGCGCTAGCAGGATTTGTAGCGTTGCAATTTTGTGTAGTAGGTCAGTGAACTGCGATTGTATCATGAGCTCAGTTTTGTGGTGATTGATTATTACAGGAGACCTATCCAACATGTGGAAATAATAAAATTGATGGATGAGAATGATGTGATAATTGATCTGAAAATGGAGTTGCTTGTAGTTCATGATATGGTCAAACATGTACGTATTGTTCACCTGAGTGTGATGTCGTTACTCTTAAATGACCTACTTGTTGAGATTGAGTAGTGAATTGATGAGAAAAATGTGATGATTGAAACACTGACAATACTGACTCTTGTACTAATAATTGTCAAATTATTAGTTGTTGAGATGGATTGGTTCAATGATTAGAACAATGTGATACCTGAGTTGATAATTGAACAGTTTGTGTACCTTGAACATGAACATGTTCTTATTGTTCTTCTACGTGTACAAAAGTTTCAGTACAATGAGCAAGATGTGGAGATGGTAATGTAGATGAATGAGAGGAATGTGATGATTCAAATCAAAGTAATGCTGATGAGTGTACAAATTCTTGTAAAATAGCTACATGCGGAGATTGAATTAAAAATAATTGAGAACAATGTGATGTATGACCTTCAAATTGAACTCAATGTGTACCAGGTAACTGATCATGTACGTTTTGTGGAGAGTCATGTACTTTTGTTGAACTTGTTTGACCAAAATGTGGAGATGGAAATGTAGATGAATGAGAAGAATGTGATGATTGAAACAAGGATAATACTGACACATGTACTGCTACTTGTAAATTGGCTGTTTGTGGAGATTGAGATGTAAATAATGCTGAACAATGTGATAATTGATCATTAAATGGAAAAGAATGTGATCCTTGAACTACATCATGTAGCTACTGTTCATCATCTTGTGAAGAGGTGAAACTGATTTGAAAAAGATGTGGTGATTCGAAAGTAGATGAGTGAGAAGAATGTGATGATGGAAACGGTCTAAATAATGATGCATGTACAAATTTGTGTAAAAAAGCAGTGTGTGGTGACTCTCAGATTAATAATGGAGAATCATGCGATTCCTGAGCAAATAATGGTGCAGTTTGTAATCCATGAAATTGATCATGTACGTATTGTTCATCAACGTGTGATCTAGTAGATGTGATTGCACCAAAATGTGGAGATAACAATATCGATTCTGGAGAAGAGTGTGATGATTGAAATTTGTCTGATAGTGATTGATGTCTTTCTACATGTAAGAAACCAGTGTGTGGAGATAGTATTGTTTCATTGACTGAAGAATGTGATAGTTGAGCAAACAATGGGAAAGTATGTAGTCCAACTGATACATCATGTACGTATTGTTCGACTTCTTGTAATGAAATAACATTACAACCTATTGTTTGTTGAAACTGAAAAATTGAAACTTGAGAAAGTTGTGATGATGGGAATCTAGAAGATGGGGATTGATGTACATTCGCTTGTAAGATTGAACCTTCTGTTCTTCTTGATACGGGATGATGACCAACACCTCTTTCACTGCCAAGACCTATAGTTTCAGTTCCAAGTTTCTTTTGAGGTGCTAATCCAATAGTTCTTCCTGCGATACTTCCAAGTACGTGACCAATCAATGGAGCTTGATACGGTCCGTTAGTTCGTAGTTTCTCATTCTAATTATAGTGCATTAACGTTGAATTCAGACTATATACATCTCTAGTGATAGAAACTTGTTATGCTCTATTACTTGGATAGTAATTTTATGCACAGTATAAAGTACATAGTCTTATTTATAATCTATTTACTCTATTCTTAGTACAAATGTATACGTACGATTATATGAGAAACATGAATAGAACGAAAATGGATTGAAAATGTTCGTAGCATCTATAGACTATAGGTGCTATGGACGTTGATAGAAATACTATCTACAGCGTTTAAGCAATTTATTGTTTAAGCGTTTTTTTTATGAATTTAGATTTTGATCCAAATAAGAATTATTATGATGTTTTGTGAGTAGAAGAATGAGCTACACCAGATGAAATTAAAAAAGCATATAGAAAATTAGCGATGAAGTATCATCCTGATAGAAATAAAAATGATACTACTTCAGAAGAAAAGTTCAAAGAGGTAAATGAGGCGAATGAGGTTCTTAGTGATAATCAAAAAAAACAACAATATGATTCTTTCCGTAAGGGATGAGGTTTTTGATGAATGTGATGATTTTGAGGAATGTGATGATGATGATTTTGAGATGTTCAGTTTTGAGGGGTAGATCTTTGAGATCTCATATGATGAATGTTTTGATGATGATGAAGAAGAAGAGGGGGACCACAAAAATGAGATGATTTGATTTTGCAGTTAACAATTTGATTTGAAGAATGATATCATGGTTTTGAAAAAGAAGTGAGTTATTCTAGACTTGTTGCCTGAGATGATGTAGAATCAAAATCTTGTTCTCAGTGTAATTGACAATGAGCTGTTGCTCAGCAAGTTCGTACCCCTTTTGGTGTAATGCAAAGTCAGGCTGTCTGTCCATCATGTTCATGAGCATGAAACGAATACTATAAGGATTGAAAGGTCGTTGAGAATTTTTGATTAGAGCAATCTGAAAAAAAACTTTCTGTAAAAGTTCCGGCTTGAATCAAATCATGAAGTAAGATTAGATATTCGTGATATTGAAATGAGGGAATACTGTGATGACCAGCATGAGATTTATATATAAAGATAGTTATCAGAGGACATACTACGCGAAGAAGAGAATGAGATAATTTAGTAATGGATGTTGATGTTTCTATTTATAATGCAGTTCTATGAGGAACTATCACTGTACAACATCCAGATGGAGCATTTGAAGTGACTATACCTAAATGACTCCAAGTAGGTGAACTCATACGCGTTTCTTGAAAATGATTTTGAGAAAGTGGACTATTAAAATCTGGATGAGACTTAGTCCTTGTTCCTCATATTAAAATTCCAAAAAGACTAACAAAAAATCAAGAAAAATTGCGAAAAGATCTCTTAGAATGATAGTGTATTGAAAAGGAATTGTCAAGTTGTAATTATGTATTTTTTTTGCATTTGGGGCCCTCTTTACTATCTTACATATTGTGGTCTGTAAGACTTTTTATTAGTAACAGTAGCTGAACTATGAGAGTAACAGTATCGGTATGAGAACTTAAAGAGATATTGGATGTTATGAGTAGATTTGTTTCACGTCATTCAACACTTCCTGTTTTAGAAAATATTTATATCAAATGAACGACTGATTCACTGTTGTTTAGAGCGACAGATATGGAAAAATATATAGAAGTGAATATGGATGCTTCACCAGACAATGAAGGAACCTTGACGGTAAATGCAAAAACTTTTTCAGATATTGTGAAAGTGATAGAAGATCAGTCAGTTACTCTTATTATTGAGGAAACATCCACACAATTAACGTTAAAAACAGATACTGATGAGTTTATAATCAAATGAATTCCTTCAACGGAATATGTAAGTCTTCCTAAAATTGAGAATCAACAAGAACTAGAACTTGAAGTTGAGAAATTTGTTGAGTGAATAGCGAAAGTTGAATTTGCAGTTACAGAGAAAAATTTTTCTCCAGTATTAACAGGTGTATATATAAGATTGAAACAAGAATGAACCGATACCTTTCTTATATTTGTATGAACTGATTCGTTTAGACTTTCAGAATATAAGATTCCATATGCTGGTGAGTATCAAGAAATGAATATGATTTTACCAAAAACTCATATTAACGATCTTAAAAAAGTGGCCGAGTATGCTTCATCAAAATGATGAACAACACTTTCTATGAGATATGCTGAAAATATGATTGAATTGACGTATGTTATAGATTGAATTAATATAACAAGCTCTTGTTTGCTTATCCAATGATCATTTCCTGATTATGAACAAGAAAGTATTATGCCAACCAATTTTACGACGAAATCATTGATCAATGCTTCTCAATTAGAAAAATCAATAAAAAAGATTGAAATTTTGACAAGAGATTTAAATAATTACATTCTTATTTCATGAGATGCTGAAAAACTTTCGTTGACATCTTGATCTACTGATAGGTGAAATGCTGACACGTCTTTATCAGCTTTTGTTGAATGACCTGCTTTTTCATATTGAGTAAATGGTAAGTACATTACAGATTTTCTCAGAACATTAGAGTCAGAGAATACTATAATGCGTGTTATTGATTGAGAGAAACCGATTATTTTTCTTGATGAGTGAAATGATAATATAATGTATGTTGTTAGACCTTTAGTGAAATAAGTGATATGTCTTCACCCTACTATAAATTCTATGAAATGATGTGATTTCCAGCTCCTTTTCAAAAGGAGCTTTTTGCTTTTTTCTCAAATGAAGAAGAGAAGAAACTCCCATGATGAGAACCGTTAGCATTGAGCCGATGAAAACTATCTACGAAAGGACTTCGTGTACAGTCGTTCTTAGAATCTTATTTATATATCTGGAAGTATGTTCCGTTTGTTGAAATGGTTTTTGTAGCATGAGACTCTACATTCAATTGAAATGAGGATCACTATCCAATTTGATTATGAGTGGTGTGTAGTCGCTGAAGATTTCGATGGTGATATCTGTTTACTCGATTATGTGTTTCATGAATTTCTCTCTATTCAAGAGCTCATTGATCAACCTGATGTTCATTATTATATGTACTAGAAGAATGAGATCTCTCTCTTTTGCATATGAAACGTTCTGAATATGATATTTGGAGTATATATTCATTGGCTCATTTTAGTTTATGGTATAAGAAGTACGAGCAGATCTCATACTCTTTATATGAAGAGAATCTCTGGCTTAAAGAGTATCTTCCTAATCATCCATTAGATTTCGTTATATGATTATCCCAAAATCTTATTCTGGGAAAAAAAGAGTTCATTATAACCGTCGAATCAATCTTATGACGAACAATATTCAATGTGTGAACCTATGTAATACGTGCTTGAAGTGTTCTGTGCATGTATATACACAATGTCTTTAGTAAGAAAACTTTCCATGTGTTTCATAATGCAATTTTTTGAGTACATGAAAAAAATAAAAAAATAATGCTTCAACGAAAAGTACTAAGATGATGATGAGTAGACTCATCGTAACTTCATGTATAATGTTGTCTTCTGTATACTTTTTTTCGATATAACTTTTCATCTATTTGCAATCTATCTGCTATCTTTCAGTCTATATTCATTTGCTCTAGACCTGGAAAATTTCTGTTTTTTTATGAGAGAGAGTAGGTTTGTATATCTTGGTGTTGACATAAATATATTCATTGATATACAATGGTTATCAGTTTACTGTGATCAGCAATTGTTACCTCAAAGAATATAAGTACACATACATGTACGTAACGAATAGCATACATTGAAACACATATACTATTTTATTTTTTCATTGGAACTTTCATCGCTATGAATGACATAAAAACCATCATAGACATAGGAAATGGGTACATCAAATGAATTTTACTTTGAACCGAATGAGAGGAGAAAGTAGTTCTAGCTAAGGAGATCATTAGAACAAGAGGACTTCGTAAAGGAAAGATTCTGGATAGTGAGGAATTTGCTCACTGCATTAATGAACTTTTAGAGTCATTTGCAAAGAAACTTTGATGAGATTTTGTTGAAGAAGCTATTGTTTGAGTATCCCACCCTGATTGTGTTATAAGAAGAGTTGCTGAACATAAGAGAATTCTTTCTTGAACTGTTGCTAACGATGATATTCAACACCTTTCTGATGTCTTAAGTGATTGAAATCTAAAAGCTAATTACGAGGTAGTAAAGATAATACCTGTTCAATGGATTATTGATGAAAGAACAAAAGTAAAAGATCCTCTTGGTATGGATGCAAAGAAGATCGAACTGGTTGCTGATATCTTTATGCTCCCTAAGACATTCTCAACTAACTTATATGAAGCATTTGATCGTCTTGATGTTCATGTAGTAGATATTATTCCAAATGTTCTTTGATCAACAGAAGTAAGTTTAGATTTTGATGTGAAGGACTTATGAGTTCTTTTGATCGACATATGAGCTAATCAAACAACCTATGTCGTTTACGAAGAATGATTTCCTCTCTTACATGGTGTTCTTCCTCTTTGATGAGAAGAAGTAACGAAAGATATTTCTATTTGACTTCAAGTAGATATTCAAGATGCAGAGCGTATTAAGCGTGAGAAAGGACGTATTCTCTTGGATAAGAAAACAATAGAAGATGAGACAGTAGATATTAGTTTCCTGTCAGATATTATGCTTGCAAGATATGAAGAAATATTTGAACTTATCAATGATCACTTGATAGATGCAAACAAAGATTGAAGACTTCCTTGATGAGTAATTCTTTTGTGATGATGATCAAAAGCAAAGAATCTAGATCTCTTAGCAAAAGATGTCTTCAAACTAGCAGTCTTCTATGCACAAGATAAGGTGATGAAGTTCGGAGATCTATCAAGAAATCTCCAGTTCATTAATGTGATTGGAAATTATGTCTGGTCAAACAAATATCAGAATAAAAGAGGATGATGATTTACGTTCAATGTAAACTTTTGATTTATCCGCTGAATCTGAAATTTCTTGAAAAAAATGTTCTAGAAATTACAACTATTTGATTGAATATTCAAGAATCAAGTATTCAAGAACAAGAAATAATAAATTTTAAACTTTTACCTTTACATATTATCATGGTAGTTCAAGAATTTAACCCGTCATTCACTCCAGGAGCAAGAATAAAAGTAATTTGAGTTGGAGGATGATGATGAAATACAGTACATAGAATGATGGAAGAGGGTCTTGAAGGGATTGATTTCATCGTGGTAAATACAGATGCTCAAGCTCTGGCTGGATCTATGGCTCCAAAAAAAGTAAACATTGGTCTAAACCTTACGAAATGACTTGGAGCATGAGCGAATCCTGAAGTTGGGAGGAAATCTGCTGAAGAGAGTATCGAAGAGATCAAATGATTTTTGATTGATGCTGATATGATTTTCATTACTGCTGGTATGTGATGAGGTACAGGTACATGAGCAGCTCCAGTGATCGCACAGATGGCTAAGGAGATGGGAATTCTTACGGTATGAGTTGTAACCAAACCATTTAGTTTTGAAGGAAAGAGAAGATTTGCTTCTGCACTAGAGGGACTAGAAAGAATGAAGGCTGCAGTAGATACACTTATCGTTATTCCAAATGACAAAATATTTAACATCATAGACAAAAAAACGACGTTTAAACAGGCATTCTCTATGATCGATAAGATCTTATTCTTGTGAGTTCAAGGTATATCTGATCTAATTATTAGACCTGGTGATATTAATATCGACTTCGCAGATATTAGAATGATTATGTCATGAGCTGGTACTGCGTTACTTGGAATAGGATATGGAGATGGAGAAAATAGAGCAGTAGATGCAGCTAGACGTGCAATAGACAATCCACTTCTTGAAGCAAGTCTTGAAGGTGCGAAGAACATTATCTTTGCGGTTACCTGATGAGATGATCTTACTCCTATGGAAGTACAAGAAGCTTCAAGAGTAGTAGAAGAAATTGCTGATCCAGAAGCAATGATTGTTTGGGGGATGACCTTTGACGAGAGTTACCATGGTGAGGTGAAAGTGACTATTATTGCAACTTGATTTCCAGATGTTGTTCAAACAACTATGATCAAAGATCTATGAAATGCGAGTTCAAGAAGGTCATCATTCTCTGATAGAATGAGTACATGAGGATATCAGCAGAATCAACAACCTGCTCAGCAACCATCATACGATCAATGATCAAGAATGGGATCAAGTAGAACATCATCATGATCAAACTATGTTGGGAAAGCTATGCAAGATGAATGAATTCAATCACAAGTATCGAAAGAACAAGAAAAGAGAGTCACAAATGATGTAGATTACGAAACACCAGC
>CALCME010000080.1 GCA_937965925.1 Candidatus Absconditabacterales bacterium
GATGTTTACTCTTCTTTGATTTCAAACCATGATATGAAATTATTGAGATGACGAAGCAAGACTATAGAAATGCTAGAGACTACAAAGAGTTCATGGATTCTTACATCTGATATCAATTCAATTTGGATGATAACAAACCAACTATACATCAGCATAGGAATGTATTTGAAGATCTCTTGAATCAGTTGTATAGGATAAAAGCATTATTGCCTTCAAGTATTTATTCTCATTTCTGATTTGTTAAAGGGAAGGAAAATAAGTTACTTCGCTGTAGTAATGGATTCGTAGACTTTGAGCAGGCATCATTTATACCTCAAATCAATAAGTCTATTGATCAGACAGAGCCATGAATGGAGTTTGATACTAAAGCATTAGAATTAGATTATCAGCAAGCGAGAGATATGTTTATTAAAGGGTTTGATATATACCTCAATGATAAAGTGCTTGCAGATATCTATCCTGCCTGTTTGCTGTCTGGTATATATAAGAAGGATATCTTCGATAAAGTTGGGAGCTATTCTCCAGTTATCTCTGTCTGATCTCTAGCAACATACAAGACTCATCTTCATAAACGAATGAACTACATTGTCTGATTCCAATATGATATTGATTCGTTGAACTGAAGTACTCTCTATCCTTTGGAGTCGAAGATGAAAATGCTTGATTGGTTTATCTTTATCGATGAGGTTTCGAGATGAAGAGATCAATATATTCAAAGCAGTTTCGAATGATTAGTTCTTGCAAACTATGATCAAGCAGTCAGGAAAAAAGGTAGAACTACGAAAAGTAATGGAATCAAAGTAAATGCTTTTCAGAATAAGAGTTCGTTATTGATGTGTTGAGAATCTACTCTGTGAGATTCAGTAGATGCGGCAACCTTAAATAGGATGATTATCCTAAATATTGCATCACACACTAAGACAAGGGAGTGATCTGTGAATAAGCTAGATCTCAGTCATAGAATGAATTTAGCTGAGAATTGTAGGAAAAGTTTTTTCCGATTCGTTCTCAATAAGAATACTCACTCCATGAATCTTGATAGGAGATTTGATCTAGCAAACGGTCTGAGTCTATATGCTGGTACAGAGAAGTGATCAAGAATTCAGTGGAAACTATGTCAGATACTTTTTGGACTAACCTTTCTGTATGAGGATCAGGAAGTCCTTAAGAAGAAAGCAAAAGCTATTCTTGCTTATCTGCATAAATGAGATGAAAAGGCAAAAGCGAATACTGTTACTGTAGAGAATGTTGTAAATTATATGCTCAATAATATATGAGTATTCTTTGACTTTCATGATTATATAGAGAATAAGCACATGGTTGAGATTTATGCTACAAGAGAATGATTCCGATTTTCTCCATCATATATTGTTGATAAATTTTGGAGTAAACATAATTTTCAAAGTAGTAAGGGAAAGTGAAACTTAAGACATGCTCTTAGTAATTATCTTGAAACAACACAAGCTGTTAAGCCAGGTAGTTTCTTTGGTTCTAATTCTAATGACACTAAGAAACATTTTACTAAGATTACAGATAAGTCGCCGAAAATAGTCAAGCAACTATATAATCAAGTCATTCGTCACAGCAAATCTTTGTCAAAGATGTATGATGATTTTAAACGATTGGAACACAACAAGTACAAGTCGAAATATAAAGAGAAGGAAGAGCATATAAATGAAATTTCAAGATTGCCAATTATATCGATAGAGGAAAGTAAATTGTGAAGTGAAGACGTGGAGAATGACGAAAAACAAGAAGCACATACATTATAGCATCACACCTTTTATCATTTATGCATTATCGAAATGTACACTATTGAAGAAATTATGTCTCAGTTATGAAACCCTCATACCATAGTAATGAACAAAGGTCGTGATGGTGTCAATGTAACAATCAAATATATTCTCAAGAAACTTGATACAAACTCTTGTAAGAAATTGATTGATAACTGAGAGATAACAACAACTTACTACAAGTGAATGGAAAGAGTAAAGATAGTGAAGTTCAGAATATTATCTGATATCACTTTGTTTCCTCAAGTGTTCCAACTTTTGCAAGACAGATCAAGAATAGGATCTAAGGTCAAGTTTCTTGATTCATGCTAATTAATCTAAAGTCTGACTTCGATATTGTTGTTGATGAAGAATATCGTGGGAAAGTTACTTTAGGAGAAGGTCTATCTATGATGGTAGACCTCCTCCTATTTACAGCACTTCAGGTAGACTGATCTGAGTATGTCGCTAAACATTATTACCCTGAGGGCAATGACAATCTATAAAATTGTTGTTGCTCTTTTTTTAATCCTTGAAGTTTCTTGTCATCAAAAAAATGAATGTATACTTTCCAGAGATTTACTAATTCGTATTGTTTGAGAGTAGATAACTGGGCGAACAATTTTTTATTGTCCCAGAATTTGATACACAGTTCGAACATATAAAAGGAAAATCTACTCTTCTGAGTAGATTTTTTGTTTATAGGAATGATGTTGTGTAAACTAAGCACTAAATTTGCAAATTTTACTTCTTATGATTATAGTTATTATAATAATTTGTTTTACATATATAATATCTTGATTATGGATAAATTTAAATGATATGAACAGACGGACCCAAAAGAACAAAAAGAACAAAAAGAATCTAATTCAATCATTCATAATGCTGATGAGTATTGTCAAGCTATAGATTGAATAATGGATTCAATAAGTGAAGAACGAATTCCTGTTGATTTAAAACAACAGATATGAAATACTTTCAAGATCATTTGATGAGTTCCTAAGAGAAATGATTTTGTTATAGATGCTTTTGATAATATTAAAAATACTTTTACTACAAAAAGATGATTTACAAAGTTTATGTTGAGATTTGGTTTAGCTCCTACTATTATACAATCTACGCAAGAGAAAACCTGGATTCAACAAAAGGCTGCAGATATGTCTAAGAATTTACATTTCCTTTGTCTAGAAAAAGACACTATAAATATTGATAGTATGATTGATGAATGTAGTGATGATGAGTTAGATAGATGTATCAAATAGGTTTATAATAAGTTCTACTACAAAGAGCCTATCTACAAACAAACTCAAGCATAGCAGAGACCACCTCCTAGCTATGCTTTTTGTTGTACATCACACCTACATACCCTCAGTGTCTTCGACATATATTACTTGAATCTATTCTCTTCGTCCCTTCGGAACTAGATCATAGGCAAGTAATTAATTCACCAAACTCTCCAGAACCTAGTTTCTGATTAGTGAAGTAGTTGTTTCTTCTATAAAAAGTTCGAATTTCACTTATTTAGACATATAGAAAACTATCACGAGAGTGAAGATTTTTTGTTTATAGGATGGGTATTGAGTAAACTATATTTAAAATTTACTATACTTGTTTTATAATGAGCTGTCTATCATCTGGATGTTTTTATTCTGATCATGATGTTTTCGAGTTATGACGCAGTCTTTATTCTTTAGTAAAAATCTCAAACAAATTCTTCTATATATCAATTCACTTGATTGATCATTTCTAGAGATTCGCGATAGTCATGGTGAAAATCGATTTCATGGTATCTTTTAGGTCATGCTGATAGTTCAAATCATTGTTTGATAAACTCTGGAGTTACAAGCGTATCTTGGAGTCAGGCTATAAACATTTTTGGCTTGGTGCAGGCAGGAAGATCTTTCTCTATATGATATTGAATTTCATCTTCGAGAAAACTATATGGAAGTGATAACTCAATATCTCGTGGTCATATACCCGGAGGAGAGTTTCTTTTCGTGGTATATCATTTGTTTTTTCGTTTCTCGTTTGGGTAATTGTTTTTGAGTTCTGGATTTAAGGTGTATCATCATACGATTGAGGCAAATCACGTTACTTGTTCTAGTCTTGTTCAAGCAAGAATTGCGAGTGTTCATCACCTACTTTTCCCTGCTACAAAAGTCTCTCTATCTCAAAAGTAATTGATGATTTCTTCGACGGCAAGGAGGTAGTTCGATGTTGTATATAACTTATCAGAGTCTCAAGGACTATTCCATGTTCCAGGTGGATCAAAAGACATTGCATAGAATCACATCTGAGAGAGGAGTTCTGCATGTGATACAAGATTGCGATACTGTCAGCTATCTAGTTTCCCAGGCAAGACTAGCGCTAATCTGCTAGCATTCTTGTCTCAATGAGGATAGATAGCTACCTCAAAACTTTTGGTAGTAATGAATTCCATAGCAGAAATTTGATAGGAGATTAAATATGTAAAATGTATTCATGTGACGTTTAAAAACTATTGAATATAGAAATTTGATAGAAGGAACGGTAAATAAACCAATTCATTTTTAAGAATCACTTTTTTTCAAGTGGTTTATCAGACTGAAGATCTTATATTCGAAAAAGATTACATCAACGTTCGCTTCAGAATTCCCCGCGAGGACGAAGAGAATGAAACGAGAGAATAACGAGAGTATGCAGCGAAATACTTTTGAATGAAATGCTTGTTAAGAAGTTGTTGTATTCGTTGTAGTGGCACTTTTAATTTTTTGTGTTCCATTTGTTCATGTCCCACATCCTCATCGTCTGAGCCTCATTTGCCTGACTTTCAGCGTATCTAGTCTTGCGTAAGCGTCTATGAAGAAGCGTAAAAATCACTCTAGTCGATATGCAAGATAGATTTACCTATACACCAGGTCTCCATGAGACACTTCTTGATGGAGAATCTCTCGAGAACTTACAATTTTCGCTTTCAGATATCTATGGAGCAGATTTTAAACAAGCAAAAGTAGAGCATATATCGGCGGATCACCTGTGTACGTTTGCATCAGGGGAACAAGAACGTTTTGACTATGTGGTGATTGCAACATGATCTCGTACCAACTACTTTGGAAAGAAAGATTTTGAGTCACATTGCTATGCTCTTCGTCATCCGTGAGATGTTAAAAAACTCAATACCATTCTTCCAGAAGCAAAAAACATTGTCGTCATCGGTGGTGGAGTCACGGGAGTAGAGATTGCAAGTATTCTGTCTCAGAGAGTAACCCCACAGCAACATATTACGCTTGTGCATTCTAGAGCTCATACGTTTGATACATTTCATGAGAATGTCGGACAGTGGACAGAAGATCGACTGAGAAAACACAATGTTTCACTGGAGCTTGGAAATAGAGCAACCGAAACGACTGATACGACGGTTACTTTAAAGTCATGAAAAGTCCTCCCTAGTGATTGTACGATCCTGAGTAGTGGAATAAAAATAAACGACGAACTGTATTGTAATGAACTTTCGTTTGATCTTGACTATGCAGCACTGGAGTCAGGGGAGTTCTTCGTATGCTGAGATTGTGCGTTACATGGATTGTATGCTACAGCTCATAATGCGATGGTAGAAGGAAGACACGTGTGAGATCGTATTGCGGATCTGATACAAAATAAAACAGTGATCTATGATGACCTCCCTATCCGAAAAGAAGTAGCAATAGCGCTGTGAGCAAGAGATGGGATCGTTACGAACAATCATAGGTGATGGTATCTCCCGTATCTCACGGGGTTTGTAAAAAAAGTAGTAGAAAAGAGGGTTATGGCTGAATTTACCTATAAGATATTACTCCCACTTTAGGGAGAGGTATCGATCTGATGGCTAGAAAGATTCATTTTCTAGAGGTTCCTTTATGCAATTCACTTTACTAATCCATAATACAAGTCTATATTCTCGATGAGTGTAGATTCATGAGCGGTATGATATCATATAGTTGGTATTTGAATGGTTGTTGCTTGGATGTTTGAGGGAGTTCTTGTGAGGAATGCTCAGAGTTCAGTGCTTCCATATCATAAAGGATGATCTCATGAACGTGATCTGTTATACTGATCGACATATCTGTTTTTGTAGACGAATGGAATCTGTAGTGAGTTCGCAACAGAAGCAATCTCTCAAGTGAGGTCTGGATCAAAATCCGTATATGAGTCTCTTTCTCTGAGAATAAGATGTGCTTGATCTGTTTCGTTTGTTCCAGGTGGATAGGGACTTGTATCTAAGACAAATAGTCTGGATCATTCTTTTTTGTGAGGGGTCTTTTCTGTCATCTTTGTTGTCATTTCATTTGTCATAATATGGTGATTGATCCAATATCGACTATTCCCAATCTCTTCTTCTGTTGTAAATAAGTACGTACCTGGAATTCCATCAGATATAGCCTGTAAGAGGACCGCAACACTGATCGTATTGTCGAGCTGAGCAGATACTGTTGTTGTATTGGTGCTATATTTGTTTGCATAGGCTATAGGAGTTCATACCGGAATATCTGCCAGTTTTGGGAGAAGAAACGTAATATCAGTCGTGTCTTCGCACAAGTGAGCTTCCTTTACTATGTCTTCTCATAGAATCTCTCCTGAGAATGGATTGTATGCAACTACTGGCTGATCTATCATACGCGTACATGCGAGCTGGAGACCTTTGGTGTCCTGTTCATATGCGATATTTTTTTGTAATGATTTCCAGTAATTAGCTGCATACTGATAGGTGCTGTCCAGTGTTTTTACCATACCATGTCTATCAATATGAGCAGAAAATATATTCGATCACGATCAGACAGTGACACTAAGATATCCTCTCCATAACGATATGTCACTGCTATGATCTTTGCATTGAGTGTGCAACCATGACAAAAAATACTGTTCATATCCAACAACAGAAGGTATTGAGTTGATTCTCTCAATGAGTGAGAGTATGTGTTTAGTTTCAGATTTCATTGCTGAGAAAATAGAAAAAATGATCTTTTGGTCTACTGTCACAGTCGATACGATGCAAAACATGTTTCACTATAGTATTGTACTGAAAAAGAAGCGTATGTGCAAATATTGTAAATATAGTACATAGATTAAACTCGGGGGAGTCTCACATAGTGTTTTTAAGCGATTATGCTCTTGATAACCCTTTACATATCCATATACAAAGCATCACGTATTCAAGGAATAAGTTGATGTTGCGGGGTGGAGAAGTGGTATCTCGCCGGGCTCATAACCCGGAGGTCGTAGGTTCGATCCCTACCCCCGCAAGAATTCTTGTATTTGAAATGAAATTTATTAGTATAGAGGATATCGTCATTGGATATTCGGGATTAGCTTAGCTGGTAGAGCGTCAGACTCTGAATCTGAAGGTCCCAGGTTCGAACCCTGGATCCCGAGGTTGAATCCTGTAAGAGGTATCAAAAATAATAAGTGTTGCCGGGGTGGTGGAATTGGTAGACACGCGTGGCTTAGAACCACGTGCTTCGTGCGTGGGGGTTCAAGTCCCCCCTCCGGCAGATTGTAGTCTAGAGTAGTGTTTCCAACTTGAAATTGCTAATTACATTTGTATAAATACTCGCGTTTCCATATGCTATTCCGAGGTAGCTCAGTCGGTGGAGCAGTTGACTGTTAATCAATTGGTCGCGGGTTCGAGTCCCGCCCTCGGAGGGTTAGAATATTTGTTTGAAGTGCTTATTTGAAAAAATTGGGAAGTCTTATTTATTTATCGTTCAGTTCGTTTCGTATGGCTATTACAAAATCAGCAAAAAAATCTCATAAAAGAAGTATTGTACTTAGAGCAAGAAATTTGACGTTCAAAATGGCAATGAAAAAAGCTATTAAGGATGTTAAGAAGGCTATAGCTGAGAAGAAAGATGCTGGAGATGTAATGGAACTTCTACGTGTTGCGTATAGTGCAATTGATAAAGCAAAGAAAAGAAATATTATACACAAGAATAATGCCGCAAGAAAAAAGAGTAGACTAAATACTATGGCTAAAGTTGCAAGTGCGTAACAGTCTGTAGATATTTATAGTGGCGGTACGTGTTGTACAATGTATAGTGTGGTATCGTCAGTAGAAATATGCCAGTGTAGCTCAATTGGTAGAGCATCCGCCTTGTAAGCGGCAGGTCGCAGGTTCGAGTCCAGCCACTGGCTAGTTAAGTAAAGAGTAAACGTGTGAAGAAGTAGTTTATATGGTATGTTCCTAGCTGACCTCATCGTCTAGTGGTTAGGACGCCGGGTTTTCATCCCGGAAACCGGGGTTCGATTCCCCGTGGGGTCGTATTAAAATTTGATTAGTGTTGCTTGTAATCATATTATTTTGGGTGATTAGCTCAGTTGGCGAGAGCACCTGCCTTACAAGCAGGGGGTCATAGGTTCAAGTCCTATATCACCCACCATTATTACTACCTATTGCCAGAAATATATTATACATACTCAACCATGATTACGAAAGTTAACATGTGAAGAAATCGACTATAATTTGATTTTTGAATCATGTTCATTATCTTGTATCTACCGTAATCGGGCCTGTAGCTCAGTTGGTTAGAGCAACCGGCTCATAACCGGTGGGTCCCCGGTTCAAGTCCGGGCAGGCCCAGATTAAGTAATTAGAGTAGCCTTACTGTAAAATTTCCTATGCGGATGTAGCTCAATTGGCTAGAGCGTCGGCCTTCCAAGCCGAGGGTTGCGAGTTCGACTCTCGTCGTCCGCTAGTTCTTATTAGTGACATTGTTATCAAAAGTACACTGTGGAGTGGTAGTTCAGTTGGCTAGAACGTCTGCCTGTCACGCAGAAGGTCGCGGGTTCGAGTCCCGTCCATTCCGCCAGTTTGATTTCAAAAAAGTATCATATAAAACTATCCGTTAGGATAGTTTTTTTGTTTTATGAATTTCATAAGTGATATCCCAACATATATCCAACAAAGTAATAGGAAAATTTTTGGTACTATCATGAAAAGTACTCAAAGGGATGTTTCTATATGTCAGGATCATAGTAATGTCTTAATATCTCAACTATAATCTGGCCACTCTCAAGTTACATTGCGAATTCATCACTCCGACGGAATATCAAAAAAATAATTTTGTAGATTACATAATCAGTCAGAACATGATCGATAATGTATTGAAATAAAGATAAGGAGAATAACTATCATTGCTCATATAAAGAAACGTTTATGTGGTCTTTTGACTTTACATCGAACAATATAGCTTCAAATTAAGAGAAGAAAAGCTAAGAAATAATATGTTTCAACTGATTCCAAAATACTTAGCTCAATATTTCATGGTCTGGTTCAACGAGGAGCACAGTCATCTATTCAAGATGGATCCGTAAGTTGGTTCAATCACTTAATATATTGTCAAAAGGAGTTTTCATCTGATAGGAGAAGTAATCAAAAAGATAAAGGAAAAAAACTAAAGAGTTTTATAAAGAAATTCCTACATATTTTCCAGTTTATAAAAATGATACTTACGCATAAAACGAATAAGAATGCATAAAGAATGAGCTGACCATAAGGAGAAATGTACGTATGTCACTCTAAGTAGTAAACACTGCAAGCATATACACCGATTCAAGTAATGAAAAGTAGAAGGAAAATATAAGCTAGTATAGAGGAGAGTCTCATTATTGCTTCAAATATTCATATAAAGTATAACGTAGTATATTATACGTTACTCCTATGATATATGCAAAAATAGTAATAGATTTTTCTTCAAACAAAGTAAATAAATTATACATTTGAATGTATTTACTACGTAGTCTATCTCTGTAAATACCAATCAAGAATTGCGTTTAATGAAAACGTCCGAAAAAAATCATTCAGTTGTACGGGCGAAATTCTATATATGTAGTATATGTAGACTTTCATTACACTACCGTAACATTACTCTCTAGTATATAACTAGAATGTTTACAATATATCCTCTCTTTTCATGAGTCATGTGAAACCAACATATGAGTGAATTAAATGTACAACAAGAAAGCGAACACTCTTCTATCTTCTTGTTTTTTTTGTGCTGAGTTTTGTTGCTTATCGGATTGAATCCAGTTATTTTTCTGCTTGGTTTAGTTCTGTTCCTGAACTGGTAAGGATGTTTAGTAGTTTAGTTCTTGCTTTGTTACTAACTGTTTGATTATATCTGATACAATTGGACTCAATACAGCTTGAATTAACTGCAACCATTAGGTCACTCTTGTCTCAACTACATAAGGTGCAACCTGAATCTCCATGAACTCATATCGCAGTAGAAGGATTGCACTGTGATGATGAACTTCATGAAGTGATATCCGTCTTGAACACAAAATCATCACAGATACAACATCATATAGACTATCTCAAGAAATTGATCTGATATATACAGCATGAGTTTAAAACACCTTTATGAATAATACAACTCCATGCCGAGCGTATTAAAAATATCTCAAAAGATGAGATCTCAATAGAATCAGTTGCTTCGATTGAAGCTGAAGTTGTTCACCTTTCCTCTTTAGTTGAATCTATTATTAGTCTATTGAGCGCTCAAAACACTGAAATACAAGACAATGAAACACTACTTGATATAGGTGAACTTACTCGTCAGATCTGAGGAGAGTTGATGCATATACATGAGAATGCACAGATTACCTACGTAGGAGAAGAGCATATCCAGACTCATAGCTATCTCCCTTTCGCAAAAGCGATCTTAAGAAATCTTATAGATAATGCTCTTACTCATTGATCTGATCAGGTTACGATAACATTTGACATAGATTCGGTACAAGTAAGCGATGTTTGATCATGAATTCCAGATGAGTATGCTGAACAAATATGGTTGCCATTTTGGAGAAAGTCATCAATCAAGCCAACAAGTGAATGAGTATGATTGGGCCTTTCATTGGTAAAAGAGCTTGTACAAAAACTATGATGGAAGATTGCTGCATCAAATAACACATCATGATGAACCACCTTTACGCTTTACTTCTCTTAATCTCACTTCATGCTCTCTCTGTGCCTTATTGAAGATAACAAAAAACTGTGACCTCTCGTGCATCAATGACTTCTGGAAGCATGATGGAGATGCGATCGATATAGTTCAGTCGAAAAACTCTCAGAGAAACATTTTGTGAGGTATCATATTTTTTTGGTAGATGTTATGCTTCCTGGAGAGGATGGGTATTCTTTTGTTGAAAAACTCAGAGAACGCTCAGATGTATGAATTATTATGCTGACGGCAAAATGAAGCATGGAAGACAAGAAAATATGATTTGCTGTATGAGTAGATGATTATCTTGTAAAACCTTTTTCTATGGAAGAACTGAAGATGCGTATAGAGGCTCTTTCTACAAGACTTACTGATACTGCTTTTTATACGTTTGAAGAGATATTTATCGATCGAAAATCTCGTCTTGCTAGAAAATGAGATACCGTTCTTCATCTTACTCCGATCGAATGGGAAGTGCTCGGTTGTCTTCTGAGAAACAAATGAGTAGTTGCCCAGAGAGCTGATATTATAGATCATGTCTGGGGTGCTGATGAGATGCGATGAATGAGTAGGTCTCTGGATGTAACGATCTCTCACTTAAGATCCAAGCTTACGAAACAGATGATACAAACGGTTGCAGGAGTGTGATATCAGATAGCATAATTAGACGTGGAAGTACAAATATGACTATCTTAACATACTCATAACATACAATGGTAGTATTCAGGTATAAGTTTTTTACCTGTTCACTTATTTCTATGAAAAAATCCTTTATAGCATTTGCTGTTACCTGTCTGCTTGCATGATGAACTTCAGTGACGTTTGCCAACGGACACCTGTGATGTTCAGATCCATGAGAGACCATAACAACCACAACGTACTCAAATGATTACAAGGCAACGACGAAAAACAACAACATGCATTCCTCAGCAACTACATCAAAAGATTCGATGAGAATGCGTATGGAACTTCTTGTAGATCGTATGGCTGA
>CALCME010000081.1 GCA_937965925.1 Candidatus Absconditabacterales bacterium
CTAATAGCGTCTGATCCTCATGTAAATAACACCCCTCAGACTCAAAAATCTTCATTATACGGAATAAACGAAATTCACTCTTGCCCAACAAAAACACGAAAATATTCTTCAAGCTTTGACAGAGCATTTTCATCTACTTCAAACGTTGTTGTAAATCACTCAGTATCTGATCATGTCACATCAAAAATAGTCATTCAATACTCTTGGAGAAAGGAACCTGTATCGATATGATCGCTTGTACCATCGGAAGAAGCTGTTCATTCCAGAGAACTACCTGCAGTATTCGACCTCTGCCTTCTTTGCATCAGGAGAAAAAGGAGTTCAGCCTGTCATCACATCTCATGAGTGATTGTTTCTATCATCGTATTTGCAATTTCCTCTTTTGCCTCATCTCAGATTTCATCTACTGTCTCTTTTACAAAGACGGTTGGTTTTTTTAAGATACGTTGCATATTCAGTATGCATGTTTTCATGAGCTCTGGCGTATCAAAAGCTGATCAATATCTCGCTAGGAAAGAATCGATCTCCTTTGTTATTTTCTGTTTTATAGGATTTCCAAACTCAACTCCTTTCTTTCGTCCATATTTTGCCATAACAACTCATCACACTTCAAAAAAAGCATTTCTCACGAACATCTGTAAATACTGTTTCATTTGTTCTTCGGTCGTTATCATTCCATTGTGCTCAAGCATTCGGAGATTATACTGATGAAACGTTACATCAGTTTTTCAGTCAGCGTTATCATTAATTCACAACAATGATCTTCCCCAATCAGTATCATTATACAGCTTATTCTGGACTGGTACAATTAGTTCGTCAGAAATCACGGTCATTGCAGATGAAAGAGCAACTCTTCAAGCAACGAGATACCATGCTCACGCAATTCATCATAGTCATTGCAAAATAAGAATTCATACTGCTATCGAAGCAATCATTCTTGCCCCATCAGTTTTCATCCAATCAGCAAAATCATTGGGACGTAAACTTGTATAGGTATTCAAGGCTGCTTCGATAGAAGGCAAAACGACCTTCACATACCAGTCAAGTGTCTCAATTTGTTTCTCCATTCAAGTCAAAATCTCCTCGCTCTTATCTTCATATATCCCTGACGAATAGTCTTTTAGATACGTTGCCAACGTATCTTTTTTCAATGAAAATGGTTCAGTAGTGATGAGTGTTTGTAGTTCTTGTTTAAGTAGTCCGATCTCACCAAGTGAAGTGCGAAGTTCAGCAATAATATTTTTTGGTGCTTTTGCCTGACCAATTGTTGTACGAAATGGATTCAAAGAAATACTCAATTTTTCAGTAAGGTTTGATATTTTGGAAACAACTTGAAGATGAGAAAGTGTCTGGATTTTTTGATCTTTCTCATACATTCTCTTCCTAATTTCACTATCTCACGTCTTCACTTTTTGGTCTGTATGAAAACTCTCTTTCGTGATGTTTGGAATTTTTTGTGTATTTATAGATCTTGGTGATTGTTTATCAAACATCGCATGAGTAAGTGTGAACCTTTGAAATCATGACGCTCAATTAGCTCAACCTTCATTCTTATCTCTCCAGTAGATCTCTATATTCTCAAGATCTAATGTATACAAAGGCTCCTTTCATCAGACTTTTCTCTCTTGAGCTGTATTCAAGAACTCACTCGAATCATGCATTAAAAACCCAACATCTTTCAATCTGTTCATTCACTGATTTTGGAGTCCATAAGTCCTTGCAATGGTGTTCAAAAGATCACTCATTGACGTAAATCCATACTGACTAATTGATCTCATATCACACAAATATCTACTCCCTCAAACAGAAATTTCAGAAAGATGTGGAGATTTTTTTCACACAACATATGATGATCAATAGATACGTTCATAATAGGTGTTCTCAAAACTGCCTGGTATACTAATGTGAGTATAGTCACGAATACTCTCACGAGCTTGAAGCATAGCAAATTGATCGTCAATATTTTCATCACCTGGAGACTGAGCAAGTAATGATGAATAATCATGTGGATTGTCGAACAGAGCGACCTTCATGATTGCATAACGGTAGTCTTCTTTCTCTCCTGGTCTTGGAGTGAGACGTTGCAAAAGCTCTGTAGCTGCTTGTTGCATATGAGCATGTTGTGTAAGATACGTGTGTCCAAACGTACTTGCTAGCTCCAAAAGGAGATCATCTCTCAGATCAAATCTCCTAGCAAGAGTCATCTGATCAAAAGCAATGAGATACTGGGAGAAAAGCTGATCCTTCAAGCTTTCCTGCTCATCGAGATAGTTGTCTTTTGCATTCAAGACTTCAGTAACACTCTTACCAAGATCACGAAAGGACTCCTCCGCTTTTTCGTTTTTTTGCTCTTCTTGTCACATAAAAAAATTCCAATAGGAATTAGAATCCTTGAGATCTAATGAGTATGATCATGAGTTACTGATGAATCTCTTCAATAACTGTTTATACCTAGATTGACTCTTCATAAACGAATCAAGTGCAGCTTGTGTTTTTTCTGATTCACTTGCATGTTTTTTATGAAGTAGTTTCGCTTCATCTTGTTGCTTCTTCAGTGAAAGATGAGATGCTTGTTCAAACAGATGATTCTCATATAGAGCAAGAAGTTCACTATACGGGACAGATATATCATCTCATTGTTCATCAATCTGTCATGTCCATGCTTCTTTTATTCACCTCTCCTGATTTACTATCTGTGTAAACAGACGCCTTCGCTCCATCTGCGGGATACTAGAAAGATACGACGGTCCTAAGGAAAGAACCTCTTCATAGATACGATAAAACTGAACCACAACATTTCTCTTACGATGAGTATCCCCACTCATTGATCCTACGTATTTTTCTAAGAATCCAAGACTCCCTGGGAGCTGTCATTCTATATCCATAAGATGCAAAAGCCATGTGGTCTCGGCAGTATCAAGATCTACTTGTCGAGTACCGTTATCGACTCCATCGTCCCAACGAGTTGTGATCATATTTTTTGGAGTTCCATTCACCAGTTGGATTCAGTTATATCAAGCTAGAATAAAATTATGCTGAGACGCCGTTCATCTTTGAATTGATCCGTTCATTTCATACATTTCAAAGTTCTTCTTTGCTAGGATCGTTTGACATTTTTCCAAGCCAGCTCAGATAAAGTTCTGGATATCATCTTTAAAAGTTACCAGTACGTTTCCAAAAGTTTTTTTGATAGTAAGTCATTGCTGAGAAATACAGCTATAGAACTGAAATTGTTCTTCTGCAGTTAGTGATCAGATTCTTTCTATAATACGAATAGCAACAGTATCATCTACTCACTCATTTGCTCCATATTCAATAAGATCATTCATCAAAAACCGCATCTTCTCTGGCGATTGTTCCGAGAGTTTCTTCTGATTTTTCTCATCAAATGTATTAAAAACCTTCTTATATATCTGATCTAATTGAGTTTCTTTTGTGATTGCGTCGAGGACAACATTTTGCTCTAGATTCGTTGCATCTACTACTGTTCACTTTTCCTGAGAAAGTCCCAGAGCAAAAGAAATACTCTGTATATACAAATCAATCAATCAGTTCACGTCATTCTTGTTGCGATTTTTAGATTGAAGAACTGATGTTACTGTTGTATGTGCAGTTTCTATGGTGGTATTCTTCATGAGAGCATATATCACGGAGAGTTCATTAACTACATGCTGATCTCACTCGTTTATTCTTTTTCTTAGTTGCCTAGATGCAGTAGTTGGACCTATATGTTCAAGTCTAATTTGAGTTATTACTTGAAAAAAGATTTCAAGAAATTGTTGTTCATACGTAGATCTTTGCTGTATATCGTCACTACCGGAAAGTGCATTGATTCGTTTTCATATTATCTCGAAAGTTTCATCAGTATTTACATTCTCATTAAATATACTCTGCGATTTTTTTACAGAATACAGCTTCAAAACACGTTTCAATTCTGAATTATCTCACCAAGGAGCTGGCTTATTATTTACTACTGAGAGATCTTCTGGTGCATGGATATCTTCAATTCACATATACGTACATAAGAGATGAATAGTATCTCTTTAAGTATACTCATACATGATAAAAAGTGCAAAAATGAGCAAAATAGATTCCAATCATTTATCTTCCTTCATTACCTAGATATTTTCGATAGATTATTTGGAGTATCTTTTTTACTTGGTCATGAGGAAGTTCTTCACTAATTGTCCCCGTGTATCATTTATCACGTTCTGTTAATTTAAAATCCAACTTCTGAGTTCAAAGATCAATCCCTCCTCTTCATCAAGAAATTGTTCAATTTGGTAGTATAAGAAATCACCTAAGTACAGCATTTCATTTCTCACTAATTGCTTCTAATCATAAGGTAATCTCTCAAGCACTTGGATCTATAAATGTCTTCATATATATCTGATTTTCATTAAATGAATCAGCTTCCATACGTACTCTTGTAAACATACGCTTAACCTCATCAGCGAGAGCTGGCTTTGTACTATCAATTCGGAATTTTGCTTTAAATGGTCAAAAATCAGCTGAATTATTTAGTAAAGTCTCATTGGTATATGATTCTGTAATTGCTCTCCCTTCAGAGTTTTGATTGGTAGTATCTTTTTCAAGAGGGTCTTTTTTTT
>CALCME010000082.1 GCA_937965925.1 Candidatus Absconditabacterales bacterium
ACTCACTTAGTCCGACATACCTATCAGATCCAGAGGCAGAACTTCACAAAGAGTACTGAGCATGGTGAGAAAAAAACAACTACGGGAAGAGAGTAACGTGAGTGATAAGATCTACTGTACTAGTAGACCAAACAGGAACAACAATCCTACAACGAAACAATGTAAAAGCAACAGGACATGCTCAAAGAGTACTAAAGGAGATAACTACGTATTTAGATAAAGAATAATTAAAAGTAATGAAGTGAAGAGAAAATACTGAACACATCATTTTTCCTTGAAGACTCAAATATCTTACCTATAGTAAAGATAATTCATACTTTTACTCTCTTTTTTGGAGTCAATGGACCTTTCAAGCACAAAGAAAACAGCATTTGATTACTTCAAACAACACTCTCTCCTAGATAACATTTTTCTCCTGTATACGTTTGTTCTCATTATCTTACTCATTGCTCTTCCCGTGTTTCAAATATGATCACTCCAGAGCACGATTATCGAGAAGTATACGTTTTTCTGATCACACATGTGGGAATCATCGGTACTAATCATTATCATGCTACTGTTTATGTTAGCTTGGAACCTAAGTTCAGAAGTAAAAAAAGGAGTTTATCAGCTCGTATGATTTCGTAGTAGTAATACACTTATCAATTCTTTTTGTCTTCTTACTCTTGTACTCACCTTCTTTAGTGTAAAATGAACGATTGTCTTGTATGCAAGTAACTTCTCACAGAAAGTATCACTAGCATCAAGCTACTACATCATTCTTTTGTATCTTATAGGATGACTCCTCCTTAGTCTTTGAATATCATATCGAAACACAAAAAAATCATTGAAGTACGATGCAGAGGATATTCACGTACCGAAAGAAGAAGACATTACTTCTTCAGAAGCATTTAAAAAAGTTGAACAAGAATTTGAATGATTATTCAAAAATGATAAAGAAATGTCATAAAGAAAGAATGCAAAAGAAAACAAGAAAGAAGGTAGAAAAAGAAAAAAAACATGCTCTGGATGAGCATGTTTTTTTGTTGTACAATGAAAGTAGGAAGTAAGTCTACTCGTCATCAAGTCATTTCACTTTCCCTTCACCTACTCTTTTCTTTATGATTTCTGCTCTAACATTAGATGGTACTGGCTCGTAAGAAGCAAATTCCATACTATAATTAGCTCTTCATTGAGATAACGATCTCAACTGAGTTGCATATCAAAACATTTCAGCTAGAGGAACTTTAACCTTGATCATAGTAACTCCACTTTTTTGTTCTTGACCTTCAATACGCCCTCTTCTAGAAGAAAGATCTCCCATAACATCTCATACATAATCTTCTGGAGTAGTTACATCAACATTCATTATTGGTTCAAGAAGCTGAGGATCAGCCTTTTCAAATGCAGCTTTAAACGCACGAAATGCTGCTATTTTAAATGCCACTTCACTAGAATCCACTTCATGATAAGAACCATCATACACAGTAACTCTTACATTAATAATTGGATATCAAGCAAGGATACCTTGTCTCATCGTTTCCTTACATCACTTATCGATAGCTGGAATAAACTCTCTAGGAATAGATCATCAAACAACTTCTGAGATAAACTCATAATTTATTTGATCTCACTTTTCATCTACCTCTTCAGAACCAATAGGTACAATTTTCAACTCACAATCACCAAACTGACCACGTCCTCATGTCTGCCTTTTAAAGGTACCACGTCCTTTCTGTTCCATAGAAATAGACTCTCTATAAGATACTTGTGGAGCTCAAACATTAACAACTACTTTATGTTCTCTCTTTAATCTATCTACAATAATTTCTAGATGTAGCTCCCCCATTCATGCAATAATAGTTTGTCCAGTTTCATCATCTGTATAATATTTGAACGAAGGATCTTCTTTACCAAGTTTATTGAGAGCAATACCCATTTTTTCCTGATCTTTCTTACTATCTGGTTCAATAGCTAGTGAAATAACTGGCTCTGGAAAATTCATTTCTTCAAGAATAACTTCGTTTTCTGGATCACAGAGAGTATGTCAGGTTTGAGTATCTTTCAATCATACAAACGCACAAATATGTCCCTCAGAAATAGACTTAATCTCTTCTCTTTTATTAGAATGCATAAGGAGTAAACGACCTACTCTTTCCTTCTTACCGGTAATTGGATTCATCAAGGTATCTCAAGTATTAATAGTACCAGAATACACTCTTACATACGTCAATGTTCACACAAAAGGATCAGTCATGATTTTGAATGCGATAGCAGATGTTGGTTGACCTTTACCAGGCTCTCTTTCATCATCTTCACCAGTTTCAGGATTCTTTCATAGAATTGCTCCTCTTTCAATCGGAGAAGGTAAGTAATCTACTACAGCATCTAATACAAGCTGAACTCACATATTCTTCAATGCTGAACCACATAGGATTGGATATAACTCATTAGCAATTACTCAAGCACGAATAGCTTTCTTGATTTCATCAACTGAGATATCTTCACCATCAAGAAACTTCATAGCAACATCATCGTCAAATCAAGAAATAGCTTCGATCATACTTTCTCTAGACATTTCTGCCTCTTCTTTAATATCAGCTGGCATATCCTTAACGACATTCTTTTCTCACATATCTCATTCAAATTCATAATATTTCATTTCAACAAGATCTACTATTCATTGGAATGTGCTCGCAGCACCATATGGGATTTGAATAGCTACTCATTTTTCTGTAAGTTTATCGTGAAGTGATTTAATAGACATCTCAAAATCAGCTCAAATTTTATCCATTTTATTAACGAAGACGATTCTAGGAACGTCATACTTATTAGCCTGTCTCCATACCGTTTCAGATTGTGGTTCAACTCATTGAGATCAGTCAAGAACTGCTACTCATCAATCTAATACACGAAGTGATCTTTCTACCTCTACAGTAAAATCTACATGTCATGGAGTATCGATGATATTAATATGAGTATCATTCCAAAAACAAGCAGTAGTAGCAGATGTAATTGTAATTCATCTTTCTTGCTCTTGTTCCATCCAATCCATCTCAGCAGCACCATCGTGTACTTCTCAGATTTTATGTTTTTTCCCTGTATAAAATAAGATTCTTTCACTAGTAGTAGTTTTTCAAGCATCAATATGAGCGATAATACCAATATTACGTACCTGCTCCAATGGTTTAACTGACATGGTTCTTTAGAAGTCATATAAAAGTAAAATTGTATTCATAGAATCTACAAAAAAATGTATTCTCGTAAAAACACAAAATGGAGAGAGATCTCCATATCATCGTATATATAGGTATCTACTGCACTATTGCAAGGTATTTAGAGAATTAGTACGTGGTTCACACAACAATAGAATGAGATTCTATGGGATGTTGTGCATTAGAAAGGATAGTAGAATCATTCACTAACACTCACTCACTAAGGACAGAACTATGGCTCAAATGAGGAAACAATGAACTATCTGGTAAAACATCAGAAGTATCGACGGAAGAAAGTTTATCAATTAGGTCTAAAATTCAATTCATATCACCTTGAAGTGTTAGAATTTCTGATTCTGTGAATTGTAATCTTGAAAGATCAGCTAGTTTTGATATGTCACGTGTAGAAACAGACATGTGATAAAAATAAATAAGTAAATAAATGAAAGAAAGAAAAAGTTATTATAGTGCATTAACTTTAAATTCAGACTATACATCTCTGGTGACAAAAACTTGATATACTCTAATTTCTTTGATAGTAATTTTACGCACAGTATAAAGTCTGATTTAATAATCTATTTACTATAATAAGAAAGAAACAGGAATTGAAACTAAGAAATATAGTAATTACAGTAGCTATATTAAAACGAAGATCAAGGTCATCAAGACAGAATGAGTAAAGTTGTAATAATCCTTCGGATTTTTGATTTCAAAGTGTAGGCAGAACATTACGTTTTTATAAAGTAAGCAAACATGGCAATTGGAGTATGTATACATCTATAGGGAATTTGTTTAGAATTTCCTATAGAGTAAAATAATCCTTCGGA
>CALCME010000083.1 GCA_937965925.1 Candidatus Absconditabacterales bacterium
AGGGAATAGAAGTGGACTGTTAAGAATTAATTCAATTGCAATCTCATGAGGAGAAACTTCAACGGATAACGATTTCTGACTTATTAATATTACAACTTCATCTTCGTCTTGAGGATGAGGAGGTTCAGGATGAGGATCTAATTACTGTGGAGATTGAAGACTTTCTATCTCAAGATGAGAGCAATGTGACGATGGAAATTATGTAGATTGAGACGGATGTAGCAAAAATTGTATGAACGAAACTGAAGTAGTAGTTGAAGTATGTGGTGATGGGAAAGTAAATCAAACAAATGAAAAATGTGATGATTGAAATAAAGTAAGCGGAGATGGATGTAGTTCAGTTTGTACGGTTGAAGTTGTTGCACCAGTTTGTGGAAATGCATTGAAAGAAACTTGAGAGGTTTGTGACGATGGTAATAAAACAAATGGTGATTGATGTAGTGCTACTTGTAAAGTTGAAATTTGTGGTAATAAGGTGAAAGATTCATGAGAACAATGTGATGATGGAAACAAAACAAGTTGAGATGGATGTAGTAGTACATGTAAAACCGAAATTGACGATAAGGTTGTTACAGAAATTAAGAAGAAGCAAGTAGTTGCGAATAATAAGACTACGACGACAGTAAGTTCTCAACAAGCACTCGTTCTTCCAGATCAATTACAAAAAACTTGATTTGGGACTCATTGAGTATTTAGTGGTTGAGTTTCACTTTTAAGTCTTATGGCTAGAAGAGAAGAAAGAGACTTACAAAAAAAATTGGATCAATAATTTGATTCTAACGTGTCTAGCTTACTGAGCGTAGTGAGTAAGTCGAAAATGTAAAAAAAGAAAAGCTGACGGTATGTCGGCTTTTCTTTTTGTTCTTTTTTTTAAAGAGAGAAAAAGTATAGTAGAAATACAATTGAAAGGAATCAATCAGTCATATTAAACATTGATTATATAATGTTTACTTACCTTTTGCTCTTATAGAGATTTTGAAATTATGCGCACTCCATTATTGAAAGTACTTTTTACTGAATGTGTTCTGTGAGTACTCTTGTACTTAATGTTATTTCCTCAATGATGAGTATTGTTTGAGACAATTTGGATAGTTTTTTCACTTGTGTTTTTGGTTTTTTTGCCGGGTAATTGGTTAACATTTTGTTTTTTTCCATATGATAGTCTTTCTCGCTTCGAAAGGTTTATCATGAGCTTTCTTTTGTCTGTCACAGCCGTGGTGTTGTTTTCGTATTACTTATACTATGCATGAATCACTCCTACTCATATGAGCATATATGTTGCTGTATTTTGTCTCTTATTTTTATCAATTTTGGTAGCATTAATTCGTTATAAGATTGTTGATGTAGATTGAATTGAAGGAAATGAGGATTTTATAGTTGAGAATGAAGAAACATAAGGAGTTCGATATGATTATTTTAAAAAATACCCTTGATAACTATAGCTAGTAGGTTTGAAATTAATATTATGACAAACGCTTTTTCTATTTAGGATTTGAATTATACTCGTAGTTTCGTATATAATCTTACATGTTTGTAAGTAGATGGTCTTCTTTAAGTTATTAATTACGTTCTGTATTGTGTATTTACATCTATTTGTTTCTAAGTTTCTATAATTACTTGAAAAGTGCTCTACAGTAAACAAATAGAGACATGAATTATATAAGAAGATAAGAAGAATTACTAGTAAAAGATAGCTCAGTGAGTTTACATATATAGAATTACTTTACTTATTTATATTATTTTGTTATGAAAAAATTACTTTCGTTTGTTATAGCAACATTAGCACTGTCTGTATGATCAGTTTTTGCATTAAGCTCAATAGCTTCCAAAGAAGCGATATATTGAGATCTATTTCTAGAACAGGATAATCTTGCTTATACTCCCCCAACACGATTTCAACCGTATTCTTTAGACACTGCTCCTGATTATGCAGAGTTTTGGATACATGAAGTTCTTCCGTATGAACAAGATAGATTTGAAGATATGTATCTCGTGTTACCACAATTGTGATTAATCACTCCTGTTGTTCCAATTCCTGAATGATCTTCGGATTTTAATAATATGATTAGTGGACAGGAAATTTGAATCAACAAATATCTAAAATGATGAATTATTGAGTATGTTACTTCTGTTCAACCTTGATATCGAGGAAAACGTGTCGATTTTTGACATAGTAATTTTTTCAAAAGTGATGATGGGAGATATAAAAATATCTTTGCAAGCTTGATGGCTCTTGATGCAGGTGATGAGGCTTGGTATTTTGTAAAAAACAGTTCTGGGCAATATGATCTGCGTAAATATCAAATTACTGCTTCATATAATACTGTTCCAACTAACGTTACTCCACTTAAGTGGGATTGAGATGGTGCTGATGCATTGATCTTTTGATGTACACATGGTTTAGATTGAAGATGGATGATAGAAGCAACGTATATGTGAGAACCTATGGGGAAACCAGTTCCATATGTTGATCCTTATGCAGACTTAAACTGAGATCGAAGACGAAAAGTTGACGATGCAGTAAGAAAAATAAATCGACTGCGTCCAAATCTTAAATCATATACAATTGTACAACTTATTAAAGTTATCGATCATATTAGAGATACTAAGACAATTTCTGGTGCTGAAGAACTTCTCTTGAATTATATAGAAGATAGTCTCGTTTTGATCTATCCAGCATAGTCATTACTAGATATACATATCGTATGGTTGTTCCATTTCCTTATCAATTTAGTCTATTTATTCTTTGAATTTCTTGTTTCATGAGAAACCTAATATATCTAACGATTTCAATACTTGTTTCTGGTTCGTTGTTTTGAAATGTTTTTGCTCTTACACCAAAAGAGGAAAAATGAGTAATTACCATTGAATCTCCAGCTCTCTCATATACTTCACCAGAACGATTTACTCCATTTCCTTTGGAAGAAGCACCTGAAGATGTAGAGTATTGGACTTCTATTATTCCTTACACTGAAGATAGAAATGAAGACATGTATGTCGTTCTTCCTACGCTTTGACTTATTACTCCAGTAGTATTTGTGCCAGAGTGAAGTCAAGACAATAAAGATATGACATCTTGAAAAGAGATTGATATTAATAAATATCTTGTAGAATGAGTGATGCACTATGCAAGTAGTGGTATGCCATGAGATATTTGAAATCCTGTGATTTTCTGACATAGTAACTATTTTGCTGATAAACCAGGTAAATATAAATCAATATTCGCTGACATTATGGCTATGGATGTTGGTCCTACAGATGAAATGTGGGTGTTCGCGAAGAATGACAGTGGAGAATATGATCTGAAAAAATTCACTATCTCTGAATCATATGAGACTCATCCAACTGATGTAGAAATCTTAAGACCAAAGTGAGGTAAAGAGCTAACTGTCTTTTGATGTACGAATTGATTGAAATGAAGATGGATTCTTAGAGGGAGAGAGATAGAATCGAATGAAATTCTTGTTCCTTATCTTATGAAATATGATATGCATGACATCACTGCTTCACTAAAAGGTAAACCTGATGCTAGAAAGAAGAAAATAGTGGTAGAATGAGTAAAAGCTATCGAGAATATTAGAAAGACTATTCCAAAAGAATGATTGTGATATGAAGGAAAACTTAAGAAATATGTCTTAAATTATATAGAGAGAGAGCTTGTGAAAATATACTAATCATTGGATATTAGTATCTGATTCTATACACTGAAGGGGTCTCAATTGAGATTCCTTTTTTGTTGAATGTATCTTGGTTGCTTGTTGATATGTTAATATATTAATGTTCCCATCGTTTAATGGATAAGACACAGTCCTGCGAAGACTGGAATGCAGGTTCGATTCCTGCTGGGGACAAGATATGATACTTACATTTATTTGATAGAGTAATAATCTACTTTACTACAATCTGCTGTGATGGTAGATTTTTTGTTATATAGGGAATTCTAAACCAATTCACTATAGATGTACACATACTCGAATTATTACGTGAGCTTTGAGTACAAAATAAAGTAACTTTCACTATATATGTTAGGAATCAATAATACTTAGGAGTATTTAAATTTTACATGCCATATCAAAACATGCAATTACTCACTCCAGAACAAGAACATATTATTACACTCCTGGGGCAACAAGATATCGATCTTAAGACACTCTATAGTAAAGAAAGTCTCAAAGACGCTCTAGCTGTGTTGAACTATCTCCTAGAAGAAGAGAAAAAAGAGTTCGCTGATCTTTGTTCTCGTAAAGATGACACCCTTTCGTTTGGTGATATATACTCGTGGTCTGTATTAGATTTGTATTTTTGACTTCTTCAGCATAGGATGTGAGTGATTTCTGACGAACTGATCAGGACTATTATTACGACATTTCAACCAGTATATGTTGCCTTTTCCAATGAGGTCATGTACTCAAAGAGATACTACGAAATTATGAAGTATCTTTTGTGAACTGAATGAGTTGAGAATGAACCTCGTCGTATTCTTGAAAAATCGATACAAAACTACGAAATACGTGGTATACATCTGGATGATAAAAAGCAAAATGAGCTAAAAGATATTAATTCAAAGTTAGCGCAACTCAGTCAAAAATTCTCAATGAACGTGATTGACGACAAGAAATGATATGAACTCCGAATAGCAAACGAAAAACTCATTCATGATATGCCATCTGACGACAAAAAACGTGCTGAACAACTAGCGAAAAAAGCAGAAAAAAGCTGATATCTTTTTGACGCATCGTACGGTGCATATGCATCGGTGATGAAGTATTGTTCAGATAAGGCACTAAGGAAAAAAATGTATACAGACTTTAATGCATTTGCGAGTGAATGAGAACATGATAATAGACCATTGATATTAGAAATTTTGTCATTAAGAGAAAAGAAAGCACAGCTGATTGGTCATAAGACCTATGCCCAGTACAGTTTAGAAAGAAAAATGGCTTCTTCGCCTGAAGAGGTGATATCACGTGTAACTGAACTCCAACGTCAGTGAACGAAGAAAGCACTAGAAGAAATAGACGAGATGAAAGAGTATTTTTGACTAGATGAGTTTGATGTGGAAGATATGTGATACTATTCTAGGCTGTATAAACAGAAGAATTTTTCATTTGATGAGAATGAATGGAAACAGTACTTTGAACTAGAACAAACACTACAAGGAATGTTTGACTGTGCTGAGAAATTATATGGTATTACGTTTGAAGAGTGTCTTGACAGTCCCTATGCATATACTGATGATATTCGTGTCTTTGAAGTAAGTAAAGGATGAGTCATAATTTCACTGTTTGTGTGTGATCTGTTTTATAGAGAAGAGAAATCAGCTGGGGCTTGGGCGAATGTGCTTCGTTCTAGATTTTCATGATCATCGCATCTGCCTGTCGTGATAAATGTATCAAACATACAAAAAAGTGTCTCCTGACCAACATTGCTTACTGAAGTAAGCGTTCATACGATGTTTCATGAGTTCTGACATGCTTTGCATGAGGTGTTATCAAGGAGTTCTTATTCTGAATTGACGTGATTTGGGATAGAATGGGATATGGTAGAGTTGCCATCTCAGCTTATGGAAAACCGATCGACAGAAAAAGAAGCGTTGAGTATCTACGCTAAGCATCATGAAACATGAGAGTTTCTGACAGAGGAGTTAATTGAAAAAATGAAAGCAAAACAAAGATTTGGAAAAGGGTATTTCTTATCGAGACAGTGAGAAATAGGACTTCTTGATATGATGTTACATACACAGAAACCACCAGCTACTCACGATGAATTAGACAACCGTATTCATGCATTCAGTTCAACGATTTGACTTTTCCCAAGAGAAAAAACATATAAGATGCATACAACATTCTCACATGTTTTTGCTGGAGGATATGCAGCAGGGTATTATAGTTATTTACGAGCTGAGATATTAGAAGCTCAAGTATTAGA
>CALCME010000084.1 GCA_937965925.1 Candidatus Absconditabacterales bacterium
GTAAGGTGCTTTTTTTTCATGCAGACCGATGTAGTAGTTGTAGAGTAATTGAAAAAGATATACAAAAAAACTGAGTTCCCGATGGTATTCGTATCTATGAAGTCAATTTTGATGAAGAGGAGGAACTAAAAGAGAAGTATACTATTCTTACACAGACGAGTTTTGTAGAAGTAGATGCCGAGGGGAATCTCTTGAAAAGACGAGTGGGGTGATTTGGGATAGATGATATCATGGAGAAGTTGAATGATACCGAGGTGAAACCATGGGCAGTAAAGAGATTACAGAATACAGATATAAGAAAAAAAGATGATAATGATTCAGATAGGGACGACCTATCGGTGCTTTCTGTGGACAATGGTTTATCAAATGCAAAAATGGTTAATACTGTAGGGACGCAATTTCTTGCGTCCGACGCCAATATGATCGATTCGAACAAAGCACCAGATCTCAAAAAAGCGACCTTTGCGGGTGGGTGTTTTTGGTGTTTGGAGTGACCATTTGAGTCGATGGAGTGAATAGGGGATGTGATCAGTGGGTATGCATGAGGGAAAGAAGAGACCGCCGTCTATAGACAGGTCTGATGAGGAAAGACAAATCATAGAGAGGCGGTACAGTTTGAGTATGATGCAAATCTTATTTCATATGAGGAACTTATAAAAACGTTTTCTCGACAGATTGATCCAACCGATGCATGAGGGCAGTTTGCTGATAGGGGGTTTCATTATACCACAGCGGTCTATACGCATGATGAGACACAGAGAGAAATCGCAGAACGTTTCTTTAAGGAACTTGATGCGTCTTGAAAATTTGATGATCCAGTAGTCGTTAAGGTAGAACCATATACAACGTTCTTTCGTGCTGAAGAAGAGCATCAAGACTACTATCTCAAGCAATCAGCTCATTATAAGAGGTATAGTAAGGGATCTGGGAGAGCAGGGTTTATCGAGAAGACGTGGAGTGATGAAGAAAAACTAGAGAATCAAGAGAAAAGAGAAAAGATAAAAGATGATGAAGCCAAGAATAATGATACTGGTAGCGATATTGGCTCTGACTTATCCTCGACTGGCAAGGATACCGTTGACCTTACTGATCTTCAAAAAAAAGTAATCTTCGAACAAGGGACGGAACCGCCATTCCAGAATGCATATCGAGATCATAAGGAAAAAGGGATATATGTTGATATTCTTGATGGGACACCGTTATTTAGTTCAACAGATAAATTTGATAGCGGGACATGACGACCAAGTTTTACCCAGCCTATAGAGCAATCACTTGTGGATCTAAAAGAAGATAGAACATTTGGGATGACAAGAACAGAAGTAGAAACAGCAAATAACACGCATCTATGACATGTCTTTGATGATGGTCCATGATGAACCAAGAGGTACTGTATCAACTCTGCAGCACTTGATTTCGTTCCTCTTGAGAAAATGAATGAGTTGGGGTATGGTGAGTATGTGGTGTTGTTTAAGTAGGGTATTTGTTGATTTTATTGTTTTAATGTGTTTGGATGAATGACTCAGAATTGATTATTGATAGAAAAAAAATGAGAGCAGAGATGTTAGCTACGATCGATGACTTAAAGCATTCAAAATCTGCTGCAAAACTTTTACTTAGTTGAAAATACCAAATCGGTTCAGTTATATATAGATCACTCTATGAATCCGCTTTGATTTCATATAGAAGATGTATGACTGGTGGTTCAGCTAGATTGTGAACTTGAAAAAGAATATGGAAATTAGAGTGAGTGTTGAAAAGAAAATGAGAGGATTGATTCAAAATAGAAGCAGAAGAACTTTTGAGGATAGGGAATCAAGTGGTGGCACATAGAGTATCTAAAGAATCTTGAATCCCCTTATTTCCTAATGATAACATAATAGAGATGAGACGTGAATATCGTTTGGATTTGTTTCCCTGTCTCATAACTATAGCAAATAATCATTTTGAGAATATAATGAGAGAATATGCGAAAATCATTACTTCCTCTCCTCTTTAAATTTCAAATTTAAATTCTATATGAAAAAATGTTCACGATGTCTTTGCTCACCACAGTATGAAGCATACCACGATGACGAGCGAGGAGTTCCGGTTTATGACGACCAGGTCTTATTTGAATTTCTTGTGCTAGAATGAGCTCAAGCATGACTTAGCTGGAGTACAATTCTGAACAAACGTGAAGGGTATCGTTCAGCGTTTCATGGATTTGATCCTTTCTTGTGTGCTGAATTGACTGATGAGTATCTTGAATCTCAAAGAGAGAACGCTGAGATTGTAAGAAATAAGCTGAAAATTTTTTCAGTAAGAAAGAATGCTCTCGTATTTCTTGAGATACAAAAAGAGTTCTGATCATTTAGCGACTATCTCTGGTGACGAGTGGACGGAAAGCAAATCGTGAATGAGTGGGGTGATCTGAGCGAAGTTCCAGCCACCACTGAACTTTCTGATGCTCTCTCGAAAGATCTTAAGAAAAGAGGAATGAGTTTTGTCTGATCGACGATCATCTATGCATATATGCAGGCTGTTGGAGTTGTTGATGATCATGTGAAGGGATGTTGGAAGAGGAGTTAGATTAAAGAGTAAGAGAATTAAGGACGAACTTAAGAAACACTTAAGGTTCATCTCTATTATTTAGATACACATAAGTAAGAGACGTTTACGAAATGCTATGTACATCTGAAAAATACTGATCTACAATTAAGAAAAACTTAAGGTTCATCCGTATTATTTAGATACACATAAGTAAACAAGTACTGCAGTACAACTTATCTTATATGTAGCTTTATCTTCTAAAACAAAAAAAACATACAAAAATAAAATTATCACAATTCATTCTATATCACTATCATATACATTAGTACATATATACTGTACGATACACATATGAATGGAGAGAAAGAAAAGAAAATAGTACATATCAATAATAAACAAGAACATTACATATATATGTACCTACTTAGAATAAATGTACAAGAAACGATTACTATGCTATCAAAAAGCATAAAAAACAAAAATACTAATAAAACCGGGCTGATGCAACCCACCTATAAAGAATAAAGAAAAATATCTCATAAATAAAAGAACATCTCAAAACAAACGCTTTTGAGATGTTTTTTTAAATTTGTAAAATAACTAGTATCCAACATATATACCTCTATATATGATTCAATACCTTTAAAAGTAATCTACAAATATGGCAAATGTACTCCTTGTAGATGAGCAAGATAAACAAATCTGACTCTGTGAGAAATTAAAAGCACATGAAGATGGCGTTCTTCATCGTGCGTTTTCTGTCTATCTAATAAACAGCAAAAGAGAAATCTTGTTACAACAAAGAGCGTTACACAAGTATCACTCACCGTGAATACGAGCAAATACATGTTGTTCACATCAGTTTGCATGAGAAGAAAATGATCATGCAGCTCATAGAAGACTTCGAGAAGAGATGTGATGTAAAGCAGATCTGTATAAGATGACAGAGTTTGTCTACAAAGAGCCGGTTCCTCCTGGTCTTATAGAACATGAATACTTGCATCTATACTTCTGAGTATATGAGTGACAAGAGTATACCCCGAACCCAGAAGAAGTAGCTGATACTCAATGGGTGTCATTTGATGAGTTGCAACGTAGCGTTGATCAAAGAGAATCTTCTCTGGCAACTCGGACACAAGCTACACGAAGATTATGTTCTCATTTATTTGAGCAGTTTTACAAAGAAAAATACTCATAGTTAATGGTATGAAAACTCTAATATTAATATAGACATATCCTAAAATATGTGTATA
>CALCME010000085.1 GCA_937965925.1 Candidatus Absconditabacterales bacterium
AGCATCTTCTAATAACTTTATATACCAATCTTCATCATTAATTTCTCGAATAATACTACCTGTATCACCATATACCAAATTATACAACTCTGTATCAAAATTTTTATAAACATGTGAATACAAATGGTTTTTTATTTCTTCTGGCGAATTCAAAGATCTATATGAAAGATACTGTTTAAGTTCAGATCACAATTCTGTTATATTAGTTCTATCTCATAACATTTCTTTTAAAGGAACATATATCGCCTGAGTTTCAAATGCCATTCTTACTTGTTTTGTTGGCTTTAATCATTCTAAAGTCTTCAAATTATGATCCCTATCCGCAATTTTAAGTAACAACACTCTTACGTCAGTCATTCCTCATGCAAGAATTTTCTCGATTTTGTCTGCATATATCACATCTTCTTTTCCGTAAAAACACATGGTACTATCTGTAACTGCATCGACTAGATGTCATATAGAACTACCAAATAGATCATAGATATCATTCATCTGTACGTCATCACAATCTTCGACCGTATCATGAATCAATCAAGCAATTAGAAGGTCAACATCTCAGTATTTAGTGGCTAGATCAAGTGATATTGCAATCGGATGAGTAACAAATGGAACTCATTCATACTTCCTAATTTGTCATTCATGTGAGGCTATAGCTAGATCAAAAGCTTTTTTGATTATTTCTATCGAATCCTTAAAACGTTCTCAATAGTTGAGAAGTTCATTTTTATACGTTTCTCGATCTGAAATATAAACCATATGCACTAGAAAATAGTAGCAAAGAGACTCAAAAAATTACTTACTCTCAAGAAATTTTTGAATAATACCATCAAATGAAGCTGCAGGAACAGCTCCAGAAATTTTCATTATTTGTCCAGTTATATTATTTACAACAATATTTCAAGGAGTTCATGTTACTCCTAATGACTGCCCATATGACATTTGGGTTTTCACTTTTTGAGTAAACTCACCACTATCTACACATGACAGTAGATCATGTATATCAATTCATAGGTCTACTGCTACTGATTCTACAATATCTCCATTTGAATTTCCTCATGCTGCATACAGTGAGTCTTTAAATTTCCGGAACAGTTCTTCTCCTCACATCTTTCACACACATTCGAGAGCTTCACCAGCTTTTTGTGCATGCTGATGAAAGCTAAGCGGAAAATGTCCATATATTATATTTACATCATCTCCATATATTTCTTGAACAGAGTTTAACGTTCCATTATTTGTATGTCTTTGACAGAATGGACATTGAACATCGCTAAATTCAATTATTGAGACTGGGGCTTCACTATTTCATTGTATATATGCCGTTTCAAGAAATTCTTCATGGTCAAAACTATCAATATACAATGAACGTTTTCCTTGAATAGCGACATCTTTAGGAAAAGGAACTGGGGGTCCATCAACTCTCTTTGCAAACGATTCCCAATTTCAATTGATCACCTCATCCACAATATCTCTAAAATGCTGTTCTGGATATACACCAGCAATTTTTGTGTACGTTCATGAAGACTGTTCTAAGATAATCGTTCATGGAGTTCATGTAACTCATAATGACTGTCAAAGTGCTTGCTGTTCCTCAACAGCTTTCAGCGTTTCGTTGTTATCAAAACAATCTACTATTACATCATCTTGAATGAAGTTTTCTTCAATAATTAATTGGAGAGAAAGGAAAATCTCAAGCTCACTAATATCATCTCGTCAAAATAGAGAATCAATAAATCTCTTATATGCATCATATCACGCATACTTCTGTACACAACTTGCAGCAACAGCAGCCGGTGTAGCCTGTTGATGAAAAGAAAGCGGAAAGGATAACGTGAGATATCAAATCTGATCAAAGTCATTGTCTATTTTTGAAAGCGCACGAGAATTATGAAGACGTTCACAAAAAGGACATTCAAGATCAGTAAATTCAATTATCAAAATATCCTTTTCTGCTATGTAAGAAGGAGTATGTTTCATTAATATTTCCTTATTCGCTTTCGAAAGAACATGCGAAAGAGAGATAGGTTTTATTTCAGGAATGGAAACGATCTTTTTTGACTCTTCAATAAGAGGATCACGTGGTTTAGTAAGTTCGGCAAAAGTAATTGCAAATAGTTCTTCAACAAGTCGTGATCTTCTAGATTCAGATGCAAAATAAAATCTCTTATTGCTAAGAAATACATGAATTTGCTTAAACTCATCATGTGATGATTCATGCAGTTCAATCAGTAACGGCTCAAGTTTATCCACAATAGCTACGTCTACCTGAGATGGAGAATAGCCAGCAAGAGTTACCGATAAAAACAAGAAGACACTGATAACTGTCTGTAAAAATAATTTCATAGATTTTAGGAGTAATGATATCATAAAAGAACTCATACAACAAAGCAATAACGTACACCTATTCGTAACCTCTTACTTAATTTCCATGATCTCTACATCAAACAACAGCGTCTTTCCAGCTAAGAAATGAGATCAAGTTTTTCCATATGCGTCTTCTGGGAGAATAGTCAACGTCTTTCTTTCTCACAATTTCATCCCTACTACTCCACTATCAAAACCTGAAATCATTTGCTTTGCTCCGACCGTAAACTCAAGAGGTGTATATGCTCTACGTGCATCATATAGTCCTGCCTCAGTTGCTATATCACTCCTACTTGTATCAAAGACACTTCCGTCTTCGAGTGTTCAAATATAGTGCACTCAGATAGTATTTCAGTTCAGTACTTCAGGAATATTTTCTGCTGTAGAAGTATTACTGTTTTCCTCTTCGTACAGATCATACAAATGATAGGAACAGATACTTTCTTCATCATCAGAGAATGTATGAAGAAAATATCAATCAATATGAGACATAAGTTCATCAGCAAACCATCTCTTTCTGGTTCACACCTCAAATTTATTTTTTGCACTATCGATGATTGTACAAACAAGCTTCATATCGTCGCTAGAAAGAGTATCTATTTTAGTATTAATAAAATTCACAAGATCTTCATCTTGAGATGTAGCTTGATAGGAAGCAAATGTTCATCAAAGAGTAAGTAATCAGGTTAGAAAAGCAGAGAACAGTAATCTTAAAAGTAGGTTCATAAAATTGTAAGTAAGAGTAAAACAATACTTTAATATATATATCAATGTTTTTCTTTTATGCAAAAAAAAACATCTCATTCAGAGATCTTGAATATATTATTAATTGAAATGTATGATTTAAATCTAAGTTACGATAGATTCACCCCCAGAGAGAATTGAGCTATGCATCTATTTCTCTCAATTGTCATTGTAGGTTTATTTTTACTTCATGTATATATTGTTTTCTTTTTTTCGATAGATTCACCCCCAGAGAGAATTGAACTCCCGGCGCGAGGCTTTGGAGACCTCCGCTCTACCACTGAGCTATGGGGATAGAGATACTGTACTATATCATTCAATTTTAGATACTTTAAAATTTTATATATTATAATGTCATACACACGCATAGTTCCCTACGTATGTACAACGAAGACAAATATATGAAAGTGCCTAGGTAAATACAACTGCAAATTAATACTCCAATACCATAACTCTCTCATCTTCTCCATACCAGATTCATTCTTCTGATACTCACACCTCGCATCACTCTTTCTTCAGTGCATCAAAGAATGCATCTACCACCTCGCATCTCATATGTAACTCTCTATCAAACTTCCCCAATCTCTGATACCTATCTCAACTTTCTTTCCACGCTCGGTATGTTCCATGATGTTCCCTTAACCATATGGTCAATCAGGCTATAATATCCATAGTTTGCGTCAAAACAGATGTAGATGAATCCATTTCTTGAATATACGTCATTCAAAACTCATCCTTTAAAGACGATGCACGATCATATCGTTTCATCATATTTTTTTGATCTGGATGAAAAGCAAATTCTCCATTAGTATATCATTGAGCAATCAAAAACACCTCTTCATACATGTCCGCATACAAAGAATCATGTGAAGATCCTATGAGAACGACTAGCTGACTTTCAATCGCCCATATAAGCTCTATCGATGAAACAAGAAAATCGATAAGTTCTTGAGTATACGAATCACTCGTTCTCACTCTTGAGAACTTCAATTCATGAGTCTGACGTTGTATACTAAGATCATCAAACAAGGGTATTTGTTCTTTAGTCAAAAGAATCGTTGAAATCGCCTGGAGTCACTTTTCTTGACTTCCCGCTTCATCACTATAAAGAATATACATAAAGATTATTATATCACTAAAACAGAAATACACCAAATACAACTAGCTTCTCTTTGGTGGAGACAGCTTGTTGTTGTGTTGAAAAACGGTACTATACATATAATTATTTTATTCATCTTCCATATCAACTCAATGCCATCAGAAACAACAACTCTCGTACTCCCAAAAGTTAATCCCGTAGATATCCTAAAAGATGCAGCTGTCCAAGAAGTCATCAAAAATACGGTAGAAAATGGTGTTGCAACACAAGAAGAGATAGAAAAATACTATAGAGATGGGCTTCAAGCAATGTTTGCAAATCAGAACATGACGCTAGAAGAATTTACAAAAGTATTTAACCAAGTCGTTGACATTGATCAAGCAAAAGCAGATGCGAAAAGCGTGATCGATGCATATGCAAAGACAGCATGAACTGCTGATATTACTGAAGCATTAAAAACATTGGATGAAGAACTAAATGAGATCAATCCAATGTTCAAGAAGATTAAAAGAACATTAGAGTGAGGTGCATGATTTTTCGATCGTATTGCATTTTTCTTCAAAAAAATGTTTGGTGGATGATGAGTAGATGATGTCGTTACAACGACGTTAGAATGAATTAAATGAAGAGTAGACAGTATAGATGAAGCATTTTGAAAATATGAACAACAACTCATTCTTAATCAAATGACATCAGAGAAATTCATCCCAAGCCTAGGAGTAGAAATCTATAAAACGGATGGAATGGCAAAAGCTCTTGAATCAGTCAATACAACAGTAGAACATCAATGAACAAAAGAGT
>CALCME010000086.1 GCA_937965925.1 Candidatus Absconditabacterales bacterium
ATTTTCTTACCTTCTTCAATAACCTTAAGATATTTGTCATTTCCAATGATCAATCTTCTAAACCTCATCAATCATTGAGATTCAATCTGTCTTACTCTTTCTCTTGTTAATCAATAACTTTCTCAAATTCTCTGCAAAGGCACTTCTTTCCCTCATACAAGACCGAACTTTCTATACAGAACAAGCTGTTCTTTGGGTTTACAATATTGTAGAATATCTTTCACATTAGTTTTATCTAAATCTACTTTAATCTTTTTGTCATCCATCTTAGCACGAAATCCCATAAGGTACAGATAACAGAAATAAAACAGAGATACTTGTCTACTGAAACAGCAGAAAAGGTATCTATAACATTGACTCACTGGCTATTTATTACTCATATGCCGAAGCAAGTCAAGCGTAAACTAGAATTTTTAGGTATTTTTAGTGTTCATTATTTTCAAAGCGTTGTCTAATATTATCATAGCAGCAATACTATCTTCTCAAGGCACTTTTTTTATCGTTCACAACTTCTGAGCAGCCTGAACACTACTATATTCTTCATCGGTTTTAACAATTTTTAGTTTCTTTTCTACAAATAACAACTGCTCGATAAAAGAATCGATCGCTGTTTGATGTTTTTTGTGTTGTTTTGGAAATCAGATCACCACTGTTCAGATAAAATAACGACCTAAAACAGATCACATATTATAAAAGAGAGACTCATCATTCATTAGCGTCCCAATTGGCATAGTCATTCATGAACGTTCATTTCGATAGGCTAGTCAGATATACTTCGTTCCTCGATCTACGGCGAGAATATTGTTTTTTACAATTGGTTTCACAAAAATACAGATTTATAGTGTAAAGGTATTGTCATCTAGTAAGTAACAACTCTTTCTTGTTACTGTTCTCAACTTCACTATCAAGACATTATGTCAACATCACCACTAAAATCAAAGCTCAGAACCACTTCAAAATACATTACCATCCTCAAAGAGTATGGAATTTCTACGTTAAAAGAACTTCTCCTCACCTTCCCGAGAACATATGAAGACAGAAAAAGTATCAAAAATCTAACCACCGTCGATTTGGATTGATCATTACAGACCGTCAAGTGATATATCATAAAGAAATCAATCTTCAAGACTCCAACAGGAAAGAAGATTTCTCAAATTCATTTTATCGATGAACTGGAAACAAAATGAATCATTAGTTTCTTTCGTGGGACACATGCACTAAGAGCGATCAAACAATGAAAATGGTACTATATAATCGGAAAACCAGAGATACAATACGGGAAGGTCCAGTTTCTTCACCCAGAATTTGTAGAAGCAGTCGAGACTGATACGACCCAAGAAGCGTATAATTTTGGAAGAATCTATCCTGTCTACTCTGAGATGATGGGGATCAAACCTGCACGATTTGCTAGAAAAATTTTTGATGTACTCGATGAAGGGTTACAAGAATTTACGGAACCATTTCCTGAGGCATTTCTTCATGAACATCAACTACTCCCGTTACAACAAACAATCAAGCATCTCCATTTTCCTGAAACAATTGAACAAGCAGAACAAGCAAAACACAGACTTATTTTTGAGAGGCTTCTACTCATACAACTTACTTCACTCAAAAATCAGCTCGAATACCAACAATCCATTCATGATCAATGAGAGAGCATACAGATAAATTGGGATCATATAAAATCATTTCTCGAGACACTCCCCTTTACGCTCACGTGAGCACAAAAAAGGTCACTAAAAGAAAGTGTCGAAGATATCCATGACTGACGCACTATGATGAGACTCCTGCAATGAGACGTAGGTAGTGGAAAGACGATCGTAGCTGCAGCACTTGCATATCATATCATCAAAGAACAAGGAGGTCAGATAGCGTTTCTCGCTCCCCTTTCAGTCTTAGCTCTCCAGCACTACCAAAGTCTTGCAAAGCTTCTCCTACCCTTGTGAGTAAGGGTTGAGATGCTCACCTGAGCACTTACAGCTAAGCACAAACGCGAAATCAAAGATTGACTTGCTGATGGACGTATAGATCTGATCGTAGGGACACATGCTATTATCCAAGAAGATGTTATTTTCCAGAACTTACAGCTAGCCGTAATCGATGAGCAACATAAATTTGGGGTCAAACAAAGGGCATTCTTCCAGCGCTTTGATAGTCCTCACTTGTTACAAATGACAGCGACTCCAATCCCTCGTTCGCTGACCTTAGCATTTTTTGGAGAATTTGAAGTAAGTAATATAGATGAGATGCCAGCAGGTAGGTTACCCATCATTACAAAAATAGTGAATAACGGAGAGTTGACCAAGCTCAAGCCGTGGATTTTGACAAAAATCGGACAATCACAAAAGGTGTTCATCATTACCCCACTCATAGAAGAAAGTGAGCATCTTGAAGAAGTTGCTTCTGTACTAAGCGAATGGGAAGCGATGGTATCCCTCTACCCTGAGCTTGCAGGAAAGATTGGACTCTTGCATGGTAAGATGAAGTCTGACCAAAAAGACGATGTAATGAAAAAATTCAAAGAATGACACTATGTGATGCTCGTAAGCACAACGGTGATCGAAGTATGAATAGATATACCAGATGCGACAGCGATTATCATCAAAAGTGCTGAGCGTTTTTGACTTTCTCAGTTACATCAGCTTCGTGGACGTGTATGAAGATCTGACCTCCAATCGTATTGCTTCTTACAAGTGAAACGTAAGTCAGGAGAATCATTTCAGCGTCTCAAGTATCTAGAACAGATCACAGATGGATTTAAGCTCTCAGAGATCGACCTTCAGATACGTGGAACAGGAGAGATTCTTGGACTTAGGCAGTCATGAGACACAGATATACCACTAGATATACTCACAGACACCACCTATCTCCAGAGTGTAAAAGAAGCTGGTCACTGGCTGATTGAGCATTCACCAGAGGTTGTAGATACTATGCTCAGTAAGTCTGAGATTGAAGGTATGGGGAAGATGATGGTGTAGAGAGTAGTGAAATGAAATCTTTATCATTACACTTAAAATAACATTTAAATAAAATGTGATTACACTTAAATTTGCTTTTTCGTTTTTTTTGAATACATTAATATAGTTTATCATCCACAATACAATGGTCTCATATACAAAAAAAATAGGAGAAAATCAACGCATGATACAACGTGCTACCTTCCTCGTAAGAGAATACACCTTTCCATTGGATTTATTAAAACTTCATAAAATAATAACATTTGTATGAGCAAGAAGAGTTGGAAAGTCAACAATCATGAAACAAGTACTACATTCTTTGGTCGAAAATTGAATTATTGTACGAGATCAAATAGTTCGAATTGATGGAAATGAAATAGATTTTCATACATTTAACATTGAAGATGTACTTAGTTCATTTTATCTTATGACGCCACATCTTACTCCATTTTTTGTGATTGATGAAGTACATGAACTCCCAGATCGAATGAGACAAGTATTCTTGATGTATAATAGATGATTCAAACTTTTTATTTCATGAAGTAATGCACATCTTCTCTCGAGTGAAATTTCAACAAAGCTCAGAGGAAAAACTTATGAACAGTATATTAGCTGACTCTCATGGAAAGAATACTGCTCTTTTGTATGATATGCCCATTCATATACAACTGTATCGGAGTCAGAAAAAAATAATCACTTTCTCAATTATTGTATGTTTGGATCATTTCCAGAAGTTGCACTAAGTTCAGTACATGATATCAAATACTGAATCCTCAAAAATTATTTTGAAGTACTGCTCTATAGGGACCTTATTGATAGATATAAAGTTGATAAAGAATACGTAATTAAACAACTCATCAAATACATCAAAAAAACTATTACCAAAGAATTTAGTCATAAAAAATTTCTCAACCAACTTGCATCAGTATGAGTTACTACGTCCAAAAAAAACCTATATAACTACCTCGAGTACCTACAGAACATTTTTTTTATTCATCCAGTTCAACAAAAATACAAGCAAAGAGGTGGAAATAAATTTTACCTCGAAGATACATGATATCTAAGCCTAGAAGAAAAAGAAGGATACGGAAAAAAACTCGAAAACATCGTCTTTAGACATCTGAAAAGATTTTCAAATAACATATCTTTTTGAATAAACACCTGATGAGAGATAGATTTTCTTGTCTGAGAAGAAAACTCAATAGCGTTTCAGGTCTGTCGAGACCTCACTCCTGAAAACTTTGAAAGAGAAACTGCTCCCCTTCTTGAATATGAATGAGATCAAACATTTCTGATCTACTATCAGATAGATAAAAGACTTATCATTCCAGAAGAGATTCAGCTCGTCTCCATTTTTGATTTCTTGGTGTTGGATGGGATTGAGGGGATGAGGTAAATTGATTTACTATTTTTAAAGTTCAGAATATCTAGCACGTGCTAAAATTTCATTCGTAACAGGATATTGAAGTCTATTTTGTCAAAAAAAGGAAAAAATCTTCTCTCTACATATCGTCTACCATCGAAACAACAACAAGAAAACAGACATATATCACGAGCTCACGATATATTCAATCATTTCAAGATTATAAAAAAATCAGTCACCATATAGGCAACTGATTTCCGTATTCGAGTATGATTCATCCATTCACGAGATAGTTCATCGCATTCGACAATCATTCATTTTATTCATGATGTCTCATCCGACTCTGCATGACGATCTCTCCTATTTTGATTCTCATTTCTGTAGTCTTTTATCTCATTTTAATATCTATAATGTTCTGGCTTATATGGACCTTCTACTGGAATACTCATGTAGTCTGATTGTTCTGTTGTTAGTTCTTCTAGAACCACTCCAATCTTCGCTAGATGCAGTCTAGCTACCTTCTCATCAAGTTCTTTTGGAAGCATGTATACTTTGTTTTCATACTTACCAGGATTCATCCAGAGTTCTAGTTGTGCTATTACTTGGTTGGTAAATGATGCTGACATCACGAATGATGGATGACCTGTTGCACATCATAGATTCACAAGACGTCACTCAGCCAAGATGATAATATCTTTCCCATCTATGGTATACATATCTACCTGTGGTTTAATTTCTACTTTCGTATCACCATAGTTTTCATTCAACCATGCCATATCAATTTCATTGTCGAAATGTCCAATATTACAGACAATAACTTTGTCTTTCATAGCTTTGAAGTGCTCTCCTGTAATTACATCCTTACATCACGTAGCAGTAACTACAATATCAGCAGTCTTCACTGCTTCAGACATTTGTTTTACTTCATATCCTTCCATAGCTGCTTGAAGAGCATTGATAGGATCAATTTCTGTTACCATCACACGCACTTTAGCGTCTTTAAGACTTTCAGCAGACCCTTTTCCTACATCTCCAAATCATGCTACTACAGCAGTTTTACCTGCAAGCATAAGATCTGTTGCACGTCTAATTGCATCTACACAAGACTCTCTACATCAATATTTATTATCGAATTTAGATTTTGTTACACTGTCGTTGATATTGATTGCAGGAAGCGTCAGTGTTCCATTCTTTTCTCTTTCTACAAGACGATGCACTCATGTTGTGGTTTCTTCTGAGATTCATCTGATATTTGGTATGAGATCTTGACGATGATCAAGAATAAGACTAGTAAGGTCTCCACCATCATCTA
>CALCME010000087.1 GCA_937965925.1 Candidatus Absconditabacterales bacterium
AACCCCGTAGGGGATATTTTCCTTTATTCAAGGCTTATGATTTCTCATTGCACTTCTAATACCGCTTCTTCTTGTGCTAATCCTATATTTCTTACGTACTTCCCTGATACCCAACCTAATGATTCATTTCAATATCTAATCAGGTATCGTGATCATTCTTGCCCCACTACATCAACGATATCACCTATTCATAGTCTTCCAATTTCAAAGCTATTTGTTGTAGCTCTTTCTCTGATACGAAGGAATCATACTCTATTTTGTAGTACCTGGACTCTCGTATAGGCAATCAATGCCTCTTGATTTGCTTTTTCTTCTCCTTGCTTTTGTAGTTCAAGATCGATTCATGTTCCACTCCCAACGGTAATGATTTCGATCACTCAAGCCTCTGGTTCTCATTCAAATTCTTCCTCCTCTTCTTTGGCCAATAAGTTTTCATTATTTACTCATGTGTTAGCATCAATATCTCAAGTTAGCACTACATCTATTTCAGCAACAAGATCTCATGAAGCAACTTCAGTTTCTTCATCAGGTAAAGCTTCCTTTAATGCTTCAGGGAGTACCAAATTCCTGATTGTGACATCATCACTGTCTATCGTACAACCATATTTGTGTAAAATAGTCTCTGATCATAGTGATTGCAATGAATCATCACAAATTTCTGAAAGCTGCTCGTTTCATTCAAATTCTGCTCGATTTCTTACGGTGGTGTAAATATTGTTTTTGTAGATACGTCTTACTTCTGCATTATCAATACGTTCAACTACACACTCCATAAATCATACATACTGATTGCAGGCATCTATTTGATCATAACTTACGTATGCGTCATATCTATCAGCACTAGGTCATACACTACTATCATCCAACGCTAATGAGATTACGACCATTGCGATCAAAACAAGTAACAATCAAATGAAAATATTTTTCATGAACTATTGAAAAATCTAAAATATCTAAATACTAGGAATAATTTTCACAAAGTCAAAATTAACTTAAGCTCTCGACTTGTCATCTTGAACTAAACAGAAGTAGTAATAATCCGCCACCAAACAGAACTCATGAGAGAATCTGACTGACACTCAAGACTCAATACATTTCATATGTCGGTAAATCCTTTCAGTATTCGAAGAAAAATCTCAATATCCCGTATCCCATAAGATAGCATCAAGCTATAATTCATGGTCTTAGCGAAGGTTTTTTTCTATAAAAAATCAAAAACAATGCCCAAGTCAGCAATAATAAAATTCCTCATTCTCAGATGCTTTGAATCGTATTCATATCGATTCTTTCAATTGAATCGATTTTATCATAAATTCTTACTAGTCACAATTTTTCAATTCCTTGTGCTGCAGTTGGATATGCCAAAGCAAAGGTTTCTAATGGTTTACCATACAATTCTTGATTGAGACCATTTCCTATTCTTCATAACAAACTTCACAAAGGAACAATCAATAAGACTAAGTCTCAAAAGAGAAAAAATTCATCTTTGGTAAGGCGATGTTTTCTTCGTAGATACAATAATCATAGGACTACACCAACTACTCAACCTACAAAACTCATTCATCCTTGGTTTATTTTGATAATCTCTAACAAATTTTGTGAATAATAATGCCACTCGTAAAAAAGCACATGTCAAAGTCTTCCTCCTGCCATTACTCATAAGATAATTACTAAGAAAATGTCATCAAGATCGTCTTTTAATACATGATACAGTCACTGAAAACGCTGTCTTATTTCTTTTGTCTTAGTAAAAAATCATGACCTTGGAAAAAAGGAGAAAAATGCATATCCCACTATAAAAGTAATGAGATAGAAGATTCAATATCGATAAATCGGTCGTCCTAGTATTTCGAATGCGATCATGCTGATGGTGAACTAAAAAGGGACACTTTATAGTGAAAAAGACTCAGCAATGAGTCTTTTTTAGAAATCAACAGGTACTAGAACTTCTCAAAAGAAACATAGCTTTTTAAGACATCTGGAACTATAACATCTCCTTCAGCAGTTTGATACTGCTCGACAATTGCTGCCAATGCTCTCCCAAGTGCAATAGCGGTTCCATTTAATGAATGAGCGAAGTACTTTTCGGTTCAGTTTTTAACTTTGATATTTGCTCTACGTGTTTGAAAGTCTGTGGTATTTGAAGTACTCGTTATCTCAACATATTTTCCTACTCCTGGAAACCATGCTTCTAGATCATATTTTTTTGCTGCAGGTGCTCATAAGTCCCCTGTACAGATATCAATTCTTTGGAAATGTAGGCCAAGATCTGAAAAGATTTCTTCTTCTATCTCACGTAGTAGTTCATGTTCTTTTTTACTATCTTCTGGCTCTACAAAACTCACCATCTCTATCTTATCAAACTGATGAAGTCTTATCATACCTTTTGTATCTTTACCATACGTACCTGCTTCTCTACGATAGCAACTACTATATCCTACATATCTAAGGGGCAATTGTTCAGCATCTAGAGTCTCTGAGCTATGTTGAGCAATAAGAGGAACTTCAGAAGTTCAAATAAGCCAAAGATCATCTTCCT
>CALCME010000088.1 GCA_937965925.1 Candidatus Absconditabacterales bacterium
CTCTTTACATCAGCTGTATCAATTTTCATAAAAGTCAAAAAAAAGAGTAAAACATTACGAGTATACTACCTAAGTTACTCTCAAATTCAAAACGAAGTAAATAACAAAGAAGTAAATACCTGTCAACAAGTTAGCAATTTATCTAATTTATCTAATTTTCACTAATTTATCCAATTCATCCAATTCATCCAATTCATCCAATTTCTCTACAAAAAGGCTTCGATTACAAAGTTCAATATAGCATATGAGAAAATAATAATCACAATTCATACGATTGCCCATTTAATAGCTTCATTTCCTTTCCCTACCCCTCACACATCATCACCAAACACTGACATTGCATACATATATCATGCATAAATAATCATCGCTGCTCAGACGACCAGTGCCATGTTAGAGATGAAACGCACGACCTGTGCTGCCAGACATAATATTGTATCTCGGTTCATAATACCACTCATAAATTGATTCCCCAATCATGCACATTCTTTAATATTTTCACTTCATTCTCCTCCATTCTCTCAGAGTCTTTTTGCATACTCATTATACTTGAGATCAAAATTTTCACTACTTCCTATTTCTCAGAGATTTTTAATATTATCTTTCACATTTTTTGTATCTGTCGCTCTAGGGATGAGTTCAAATTCGATCTCGTCATTTCACGCTCCCAAGACCCCTCAAACAAATGAGAATCATACTAATCAGACAATGAGACTAAGGAAAAAACGTTTCATATAAAGAATGAGAAAAATATAAAGATTATTTCACCGTTGCGACGACTTTAGACCCGTTTTTATTTTTACTTTTATTTTTATGTTTATTTTTATTTAATGTAGCGTCATATCAGACTAGCTCATGAAGACTAACCACACCAAGTAGATTCCCATCTTTCGTTCATCAATGTGTAATGAGTATCACCTCAGATCACGTTGAGACAAAAAGATCTTCTAACTCATAGATACTTTTATCTTGATCTATATGAGCAAATTCTATGTCACGATCAATATTTACATCGATAATCGCAGTATGTTTCGTATCGATCTGTTGGTGATCCAAAAGTCGACCAATCATGTCTTGGAACCCCATCACTCAGGCAAATTGTTCTCACTCATACACCGGTAAATAATTCATTTTTTGTGAACGCATAATTGCAAGGGTGTCGTTTAGGTTATCATCTTTTTGTGCTACATACAATGCATTCGATCAAAAAATATTTTTTACTTTTTGTGGCTTAATAAGTTCATCATGAATTCCTGTAATTTGCTCAAGAGCATGCTCAGACACAAAAATATAATGCTTATTATCTAATCTAAACCCATGCACCAGATGGTTCCTGAGATCTCAAAAATACCTAATCTTCGCTTCTTGTGATGATACATAGCGAGTTTGAGGATATTTTCAACGAACGATCATGGTGATTCTTTCATGAAAAGGGATATATTTATCTAATCATAAAACGAAACTCAGATACTTATCGATCTGGTTATAATATGCGAGAAACGTATTGGAATTATGTGCTGAATACATATATTTAATCACTTAAACACAAAGAGTAATATATACTCAAGTATACACACGCACACTCTTTTTTGCAATTTTTGAAGCTTCAAGTTATGGTAAAAATTTCACGCGAGCAATCATCACCATCAAAGACTCCATCATACTGACTATGATATACCATACGAGTTGCATGGGGAACAAGCATGATGATGCTTCTTTTTCTCTTTTCGTTTTCATCATCATGTGCAACGATTGCTTCTGAGTGACAGTTTTACGACGCTACCGATTCATCAGTCCTCTCCACCAATAAACGATGCAAACTCATCTGATCATCGACCACATCACAACTTCCGTATAATGAGGAACTTATTTTAAGTAGTGCCCCATTGGTTCCATCCTCATCATCTCTCTCTCCAACTCAACTTGCACCTAGTAAGGTTCTTGCTAAGACTACTGATAGTCCTTCTCGTATCACTCGTGAGAAGAATGGAAACAAAGATATCAATGCTGAGCAAAACAATAACAGCAACAATAAAGACTTACTCCCAGAGCCCCTCTCTCTACCAAAGACAGTTGCAGTAAACGTCAAACTCCCTCGTCAAGAATCTGAAATTTGCTACCCGGCTGATCAAGTACGTATAGAAATCTATATGTATCACTATGTTAGGCCTCTGCATTGGGATACGCCATGAAGTGTTGTATACAACAACAGTATCACTCCAGAACTCGCAAGAGACCACTACAAGTACCTCTCTCAGCTCCAATCATCTGATCGTATAAACATAGCATATATGTCAGAAATAGAAACATACGAACGTCAGAATTGTTTCCCAAATACACGTATGGTTGTTCTTTCTTTCGATGATGGTCGACGGGACAATTATGAGTATATGCTACCATTAGCGAAAGAGTTCAACATCAAAGCAAATCTGTGAATAATCGTAAATAGAATTACGTCATGAACTGAAGAAAGAATCGATTCATTTATGAACTTTCAGGAGATACTCGAGATGAAACAGTCATGATTCTTTGAAATCCAATCACATAGCTGGACACATACCAATCTTCAACAAAAATGACGAGACGAACAGTGGACAGAAATTTGTGAAAGCACAAAATACCTAGAAGAAATCTTTGATATCGAAATAAATAGCTTCATCTATCCAATGGGACTGTACGATGCAAACTCCACGGCAATAGCCTCAGATTGTTGACTCACTTATGCACTTTCGACAAGAGAATGAATAGATACCAAGTATACGCTAGAAACGCTTCCTTTTCAGTTGAACAGAATAAGAGTGAACAAATGAGTGAGTGGGAGGGAGTTGTTTGGAGAGTAAATTTATGCTTTATAACATATTGAGAAATCTAAATGAAATTACTAAAAAAGTGAATCGAACATTTCCTCTATTTTCATACATGAACTATAAACATATTTTTACATGTAGTTTGATTTAGTATTCTAGGTTATTCCTTATATATTCAGAATCGAAAACTTTTTGCTTGATCACTTCTGATCATTGAATCTTGACATATATACAATCATGTCGTTTGAATTACTCCTTATGATCTAAGAATACATATTATTTTCTGGAGAGTGTTATTATTTTCAGCATATTGCTTATTAATGTATACACTTTTTCAAAACACATAAGCACAACTCTACATCAACCCATACCTCCTCATATACGCATCAGTACTCATTCATCATGGAAGAAAATGCTGGAGCATAACGTGTGCATCTTGAAGGCATCAGGCTCACAAAATAGTCTCTTCAAAACGCTGTGCAGTATCCTTATCAAACATCCCATGA
>CALCME010000089.1 GCA_937965925.1 Candidatus Absconditabacterales bacterium
ATGAGTGGGGAGTGAGTTTGGGGGAGAAGGAGTAACTATTTACATGTATGTTTGTAATGAGTATCAAAAGACGTAAAAGTCCGCGTGCACAACGATATGATTATGCATCAGTGTGATCATATTTCGTCACCATATGCTGTCATGAAAAGGAGTATTATTTTGGTGACATTAAAAATGGAGAGATGAAGGTAACTATTGCGTGAGATATTGCACAAAGTAATCGATGAAACATTTCAAAGATTTTTCCACATGTAACTGTTGATGAATATATAATTATGCCAAATCATATGCATTGAATTATTCACATTGGTGACATACCAAAACGTGAAGGTGTTCCAAAATGCAATATTTGAAATGAAACGTGAGGATGTTTCGAGGGGACGGCCCGTGATGCCGTCCCTACGAGTGGATTACGTAGGGACACGATCATGGCGTGTCCCCTCGAAACAACAAACCACGATATTCTAATCACAACAAAAACGAAACAAACGACCATGAAGAAAATGATCAAACGTCCAAAACGATGATCATTATGATATATTATCAATCAGTATAAATGATCAGTTACCCGTGAAGTGAATTGTTTGAATAGTGAAAGAAAACATAGAAACATAGATACAAACAAACATATTATCCCTTTCAAACGACAATCACGTTATCACGATGCAATTATTCGTGACGAAGCAATGTACGATCGTGTAAAGCGATATATCAAAAATAATGTCAAAAAACGGGATGAAGATAGATTCAGATAATGTATAGTTGAGGTATATTTTAGATAGATTCAAAACCCATGTCCCCATTCCGATTTGCCTTACTCCTTACTATATGAGCATGACTTGCTACGTGAGTAGGAAGTCTGATATGACTGTTTGTAAAAAGAACGAATGAGCGTTTTCTGTCGCTCGCACTCGGTTTTTCTGCAGGTGTAATGATCTATGTGTCGTTTGTAGAGATACTTCAAAAGTGATTTCAATGACTGACAGAAGCATATGGAGCATCGACCTGATGACGGCTGACGCTGTCATGATTTTTCGGATGAATTGCATTGATAGCTGTTATCGACTCTATCATACCAAAAATCATGAACCCTCACGAACCAGTTGCTGTCGAAGATCTTCATGATGGAGATGTTTCTGATGAATATAAGGAACAAGCAAAAAAGAAAAAGCTCCTTTCTATGTGAATCGTGACAGCATTTGCGATCTGATTACATAACTTTCCTGAGTGATTTGCAACATTTATCGCTGCACTTGAAGATCCGACGATCTGAGTTGCGATAGCGACAGCGATTGCGATACATAACATCCCAGAGTGAATAGCAGCTTCTGTTCCTATCTACTATGCAACATGAAGCCGTCTAAAAGCATTCTGGTATTCATTCCTGTCCTGACTTGCAGAACCTATCTGAGCGTTAGTATGATATTTTTTTATTCTCAAATGGATGTCTCCTTCACTGATGGGAACGATCTTTGCATGAGTAGCTGGGATTATGGTCTTCATTTCACTGGATGAACTACTCCCTACTGCACAGAAATACGGAGAACACCACTTGGCGATTTATTGACTCATTGCATGAATGGCTGTGATGGCAGTTAGTTTGCAGTTGTTTATGGTATAATTTTTGTTTTTAAAAAACCGATATGATGATTATTTGACTCAATTCTATTCAGAATATGGCATGATATTATATACCATTCATCAGTGTTTTCCTCATTATTCTTTTTCTCCAACTTATCTGCTTTCTCATAGCATATATTTTCCAGACAGATAAACTTACCGATGTTTCTTATGGTGGAACGTTTGTAATTGTGGTGATCAATTTGTTTATAAAAAACGAATGAACATTGGTGGATGTACTACTTGCTGGACTTGTTATCTTGCGAGGACTCAGGCTTGGAATCTATCTCCTGTCGAGGATCCATCGTATGTGAAGAGATAAGAGATTTGATACAATGAGATCTAGCTTTTTCAAGTTTGGAGCATTTCGAGTACTTCAAGCTGTGAGTATCTTTATTCTTCTTTTCCCAGTTATACTTGTGATGAGCAAACAAGTCGATCAGATCTCAATTTTTGTCTATCTGTGATGAGCAATTTCACTCCTAGGTATATGAATTGAGACACTTGCAGATCGACAAAAGTATCAGTTTAAGAAGGCTTATCCGAAACGTCGATGTGATGTGTGACTCTGGTCGAAAGCAAGGCATCCAAATTATTTTGGAGAGATGCTGGTCTGGTGGGGGATATGGGTAGTCTGTATGCCGTATCTTGCATGACGACGATGGCTGACTATACTTTCCCCACTATGGATTACGTTTCTGCTTCTGAAGGTTTCTGGTATACCATTACTTGCACCAAAGCGAGAAGAGAAGTATGGTGCCGATCCTGAATTTCAAGCATGGAAGAAGAGAACAAAATTGTTGATGCCGCTTTAGTTTTCTCTTATACATTAGTGATGAAATCAATCGAGTATTTTCTAGAGAAATTTCCTGAGATGATAGAATCTTGAAATCATACAAATGAAGTGATATCAAAAGCTTCTACCTATCGACACCTAGAGCATAGTCTCCAAGTAATTCAATGAATATGTAAATCAGTAGGTGAATCAAATCCAGAACTTTTTTCTCAATGATTCAATCTAACAAGACGACTTTCTCTTACGTTCAACCGAATTCCTAGAGGTAGGGTAGAATCTCCAGATAAGGTGAGACCAGTTTGAGTGATTACAAAACATCAGGTATCTGAATCTTTATGTACAGCTAATCAAGCTGTATGATCTCTTGAATGAGTATCTCCACATTCATTCTTTGTGCATGAAATGCTTGGAGTCTTAGATCGTGATCAAGCAAAACAATTTCTTGCTGTACATACCTATCATCACTTCAAAATCATAAGAGAGATACACAGGAGTATGAGATAAATATATTGCATGACTTTTAATCTATCTCGCTTTTTGTATGGATCCAGTAACCTGAAATTTTGTTATACGAATTCTTCTTGTCCTAGCGATAGTCTTTTTTCTCCTATGAGTACATATACTTCTTGAAATTTTTAAGTCATATGGTATTCCTGATGTCCAGACACGCTCAGAACTAATTGATGAACTTGCTTCTCATCTGCGTTTAGATGAAAAGAGCGTCTTTGTAGATCTATGATGTGGAAGTGGAGAAGTCGTCTATCAGTTGCAAAAACACTTTCCTTCATCGTCCTTTCATGGAATCGAAAGTAGAATCTATCCTGTATGGAAAGCAAGAAAAAGAAATAGTGAGAATGGGGTGCATATACATAAGCAAAACTTCTTCACAACAGATCTTTCTTGAATGACTCATATATACTGCTATCTGATGCCACATCTTATGACGAGAGTACGGAAAAAGATTGCCTGAGAATGTGCTTCATGAACCATGGTCTATGTGAACGCGTTCCCAGTCGAGTGAGTTGAACCACTTACGAAGATTGATCTTTGAAAACAGAAGAGTTTCTCGAGGTGCGTGTATGTCTATCAGGTGTAGGAAGAGTATCGGGACCTGAATGAACCGAATTTACTTTTCCAAGAGGAATTCATAATAGGGGAATGCCTTGAATGATGTTTCATGTTTTTGTGATCTATAATCTGTTCCGTAGATAAAAATATCTTTTGGTCATAAATGTCACGTTTCCCTTAAATTATTCTCATCATTCCACTCCCAGCAGACCTGATAACGGATACCATGATCATCTATGAAATCTATCTCATATTGCGTTGATGAAATGAAACTGATATGATCATTCTTTTTCTTCAAGTAACGATAGATGACATTTTCAAACTTCTGTCCATAGTTTTCTCCTTGCAATGTGATCGTTTGATAGCTGTTGTCAAGCAGATACACTTTTCTAAATCATTGTTTCTTGTATTGTTGTTGAAGCGTATCGACAAAAAACACTGATGTAAGGTGATCTAAAATATGATACAAGAGGTTTTTGTTTTTTGATCTTCCTTTGCTTGCTAATTCATTATTTAGTTTACTAATATTGATCTGCTTCGTGTGAGCTGAGATGAGTTTCATAATCATAAACTTGAGTGCATATTCATCATTGATGTTATATCTCTCCATGAGATCCTTGTAGATCATGATGTCCATATATGTTTTCAAGAGTTTTTTCTGGAGAAAAGTATTGCTATGAGACAGGACGATTTCAGGATATCCTCATCGGGTCATAAATTCTAAGAAATGCTTATGTAAGCTTCCCTGTTGGATATAGCTCTTCCTCTCTGGTGAGATATTACGAAAACGACAATACTCTCTGAAGTCCAGAGGAGTGATCTGTATTTCATAATTTTTCCCACGAAAGTGAGTTGAAAGTTCAGAAGAAAGAATTTTACTGTTACTTCCGGTCATAAATACCTGGTATCATAGATTGTGAAGAAAGAATACTCCAGATCTCATGTTTTCTACTTCCTGTATTTCATCAAAGAAAAACATAGGCTGTTGTTCGGGATAAATATTCATATATGAACGAAGTAGGTCTTCAAAATCATATTCTCCTCATATATGATCATTGAAATCTATATATACCACTTGTGACCACGTGAGCAGTACACCTTGAATCAGTGTATCTATAATCTGGAGCATATAAGTTGTTTTCCCTGATCTTCTCGGTCATACAATAGAGATGATTTTGTCTAGTTTCATTACATCTAGATCAAACGATTGTTCTCTACGTATATATGGTGTTTGTTGTAATACGTGTTGTTTTTGGACTATTTTTTCTTTCATATCTAACATGATATTGTAAAACTTTCCTATATATTAGGGAAAGTTTGTTTAAATGCAAATCTAGAGAGAATTATACGTTTAGATATATGTGCAGCTACGTGATCACTCTCACTTTTTTGCAAAAAAATCGTCTTCTCCCTATAATAAGGTAATTGACGATTTTTTTGTTTTTTGATGAACGACTATGGCTAATATACATTATGACTGACTGACTGATGCTCAAGTAGAACAGCTGCTAGTGAAGCACTGACCAAATGCACTTCCAGAAGCAAAGCCACCAACCAACTGGGAAATTTTTTACAATCAGATCAAAAGTCCTCTGGTGTACGTGCTGATTGTTGCATGAATTGTAACAATACTGATGGATCATATGGAAGATTCTGTTATTATCTTTGCTGCAGTAGTACTCAATGCTGCTCTTGGGTTTTTTCAAGAAAAACGTGCAGATAATGCACTTCAAGCCCTCAAGAATATGCTCCAGCCAACTGCTCAGGTATTTAGAAATGGGAAGAGAGTAGAAGTGAAATCTAGTGAGATTGTTCCTGGTGATATGGTCTGGATGCAAGCCGGGGAAAAGGTCTCCGCAGATGGAGTTGCTATGACGACCAATAGATTGTTCCTTATGGAGTCAATGCTTACGGGAGAGTCAGTGGCGATACAGAAAGAGGATACGGATGATATCTTCATGGGAACGATCGTTCAGTGAGGGCAGGGGGTTATGAAAGTAACCAAGACATGAGTAGAGACCGAGATGTGAAAAATCGCTGCAAACCTTACCTCAGATCATGAAATGACGCCTCTTCAAAGACAGCTTGAAAATTTTTCAAAACAAA
>CALCME010000090.1 GCA_937965925.1 Candidatus Absconditabacterales bacterium
TATCACCTGTCTCATGAATGCTATCACAACGATAGAGACAGACAGCATCAAGAAGAGAATAAGAATATTACTAGGTATCTGATTTGCTATCAGATAATCGATCATATAACTCATAAAGAAGAGAGGTGATGTCGGCTTCTCTAATGCGAGTGTATCGAGAAAGCTCATACTACTACTCACATTCGATCATGTACGATATGTTCCAAGGAAGTTAAGAATGTTATCCTTCGCTATAAAGTATACTCTCTGTTGTCACAGGCGGTCCATATATCTTGCTATCGATCTTTTGACAAGATTCTTATTTTTTTGATATCCAAAAAGAAAAACGGATCTATCCCATGATACTCCATATACTTCTGAAAATGAGAGTAGCTCATCAACGATTACTGATGGTGTAGCATGAGATATAAGTACTGCATCAGCATTCTTGAGCGCATCGTCATTCTCACGCATCTGTGATGGAAGATCTCCTGCACGCTCTCATCACTCAGTAATCATTGGGAGAAAGAGTATATCATTCTCAGCAAAACGAGCAATACGTGAATCATAATCAAGCAACTCATTATGCTCTCATATATACGTAATGATAGATGAGTAGACACGAACAGGTAGATCTATGTCATATATACATGTTCATTCAGTGATCTTCGCACGAAGTCCTACCTCACCTGGAGAAAGGAACGTATATGTTATTCTTTCTCATGCAAGCTCCTCGACAACCTGTCCATCTCTCAAGAGCGAGAGCATATAGGATCTATCAGCATTTCCCGTAAAAAGAGATGACTCATCACTCTCTTCATTTATAGAGTATTCTACTCATGTATCAATTCTCACATCTGTTGGACCATCAATCTTCCATTCCTTCTGTGGACATATATCTGCATCTCATAAAAGTATACTTCATGCATCCTGTCCGAATAGAGGTGTAGCTCACAATAAACTAAGGAGCATAACAAAAAACATCTTTCTCATAGTACAATATTCTCTGATCAATAAAATAAAACTATATCTTCATCAAATCTTCTTCTTTTGCTTTCACTAACTCATCCACTTTTGCTGTAAAGAGTTTCATATCTTTTTCTACAGCAGCTTCAATAGTATGTTTTTCATTTTCAGATATAAGATCTTCATCATGATCGTTCTTTGCTTTCTTCATAGCATCCTGCCTTGCATTTCTCAATGCTATCTTTGTTTGTTCACCCAGTTTTGATACATGCTTTCCCATCTCTTTTCTTCTCTCTTGCGTAAGAGGTGGCACATTGATAAGAATAAACTCTCAATGATTCACAGGAGTAAGTCCTATATCTGCATCAAAGATACCTTTTTCTATCGATGAAAGAGCAGTTTTATCCCATGCTTCTATCTTTAGCGTCTGTGAATCAAGAAGTGTCACATTTCCCATTGCGCTTATCTTCTGCGTCATATCATATGATGGCACATACACATCAATATTATCTACCATCGCAGGAGCAGCCCTTCACATATGAATCTTTTGAAGCTCCTCATTAAAGTGATTAATTACCTTATCGGCTTTTGTTGTGAACTCAGACATATATACTGTATCATTATCAAAATAAATCAAGCATACTATATTGATTAAAATAGCGAAATGGAAGACCAATACACCATCCACAAATTGCAATACACAATAAATTATATATCATGGGTGTATGATATGATTTATTTTATATACTATCTTTACTAGATGAACGCTAAAAAATTGCTCTCAGTAGCACTATGATCATCGCTAATCGCGTGATCACTTACACTTCCTATTTTCGCTCAAGAAGAGAATATCGACCTAGAATCATTTTTTGAAGATCTAAATGCAGATAGTGTCTTCTGATTTTCTGATAGTAGCTCAATTTCTGTCGATGAAGTAAGCTCTTCATCTGCAACAATCTCGTTTAAGACTATAAAAGATCCATCTGATAGCGAGCCAGTATTCACATACAAGCTCATGTACTCTTCTAATGCAGACGGAGTACTTACTGCTGGAATCGATGAGATCGAAGAGATGACATACAATCTTCTTGAACAGTGAAATAGCAGTATAGAATATGATGCTATAGAATGAAAATGATCAATAACAGTGTCAGGTCTTTCACCAAATACTGCGTACACATATGTACTAACTCCAATCAATAAGAGTGATGTTGCTGGTGAAAAGAGTAAAGAGATGTCTTTCTCAACAAATAGTGCTTCATCGTTCGACGAAGGAGATGATCTACAGTGAGCTGCATGAGTTGTTCTCAACAATGTAACACATCAACAAAACGGTAATGAAGTTACGGTAATGTGGGATCCAATCGAAGGGGGATACGAAGTACAACTCTCTATGGCAGCTGTAACTGAACTCCAAGGAACATCTATTGGTAGCTCTCCTGCAAGTAATGGACAGTATGGACCAATAGCAATGGACTCAATCGGTCTCTATAATCTCGACCTTGTTCTTTTCGATAGTGAAGGCAACAAAGCTTGACCTACAAAAAGATATGTTGTAAAAATTGAATCACTATCAGAGACAGTTGAAGCATCTCCATCACAGCCCGCTCAGGCATGAACAACGACGACAACAACAACATCGTCACCATCACAACCATGATCACCTGCAGCAAAAGGTTCTCCAGCAGCTCCATGAAAAACAGTTGTATCTACTCCACAAGTATGACCAACACAGAATATCATATTTGCATTCTTGATTCTTTCTGTCCTCTTCTATGTAATGCTTAGATATAGAAAGACTAAATAAACATCTGTAGAATAAATCATAAAAATAAAAAAGGATTCAATGAGTCCTTTTTTATTTTGCAATTTTAGATACAATTCATACAAACGTATTTAATATTTATTGACATATACATATATGATAGTTTTTGCACTTCTTTTCATCGTGATCACCTATTGTGGACTTGCTGTGACAAGACGTATCTGATACTTAGATACTCCATGAAAAGATACCAAACGCTCATATCGTGTTCCTACTGCACAGTGATTTGTTCTTGTCATAGCTATACTCATTCTCTTTGCACTAACACCATGATTCCTTACCAATAACCTTATCTACCCATATCTTATATCTATCAGTATTCTAGGAGTCGTATCAACAATTGATACGCTGTGAGATGATATAAAGTGGATCCCATGAATACATCCATGAATAAGACTTGCGATACAAGTCTGACTCGCATCATATATCTACTCTCTCTGACTTATAGATATATTTCCACTTAGTATATGAACACTCACAATACCAGATATCCCTCTCCTCTCATATATTTTTATTGTGTGATGGTTTATCCTCTTTATCAATGCGATCAACTGGTTTGATGGTATATCCTGATTAGCCTCAGGAATATCAAGTATATGATTTCTCACGATTATTCTCCTTCTCTCTCTCACTGTCTTTCCTATCTATTTCGATGATTTCACCGTATCAAGACTGATTGATATAAGTAGTATATACTTTGCTACCGTGATTCTCTTTATAGCTGCTATCTGCTATACATGCATTGAGACACCTCCAATAGGACTACTGAGAGATATTGGTGTAACGTTCTTTTGATTCTCTCTCGCATATTTCTCTCTTGTCTGATGAGCAAAGATAGGGACGATACTTGTCAGTATGTCACTCGTTATCTTTGATGCACTATGGGTCTTCTACTATAGAATATTCATCAAGAAGAAGAGTCCTCTGCACAAAGACTACAGCCACTTGCATTATAGACTACTTGCACTGGGACGACAAAGATGGCAGATTAGATCGTTCATCTGGGGTGTATCACTTCTTATGATGGTATTAATTATTGCACAGTGATGAAATTCACTCAACAAGTACATCATCATAGCAGCTCTCTTTATTATTTTTTACTGAACGCATATCTACCTCTATCATATCAAAAAACTACCTATGGAATACACACCATAGATAGTTTTCTTTTCTTTCTCATACTGATTTTTTACTAATCTCTTTTCTAGTATGATGACACATACTCATTTACGAACGCTCTTGTTTGATTGCCAAAGAGTCCGTGAAGTATTGTCTGCTCTTTCGTAAGGATTCACTCATTGAGCTGAATAGCAGTAATAGCATTCATCGTACTCTTATCATATATTCCCGTGATACTTCCATTATGATAGCCCATTGTCGTAAGGATAATCTGGAGGTCTATAATACTATAGTGTGTCTCTCCGAGTATATATGGTCTATCAAAAAGATCACGTACATTCGTTCAACTATCGAGAGTTTTCTTCAATCAGATAATATGCTGTGTGTAGACATCATCAACATCTTCTGTCTGGATAACATCAGATCTAGTAGATTCATCAGCTAGCTGTTGTTTATCTTTTATAAGAGTTGCTTCTTTGTTACTACTTTCATTAACTATTACAATCTGTGTTCATTGCGTCTCTTCAGCAAGACGTGCTCTTGTTTTTGATCAGAAATACCCACACTCATACGATCATTTAGTAACAATTCATCTATAGACTTGATATGCACAGACCGCATCCCATGTCTTTTTATCGTACTTTCATGTTATCTCATTATCTGCGAGCAGTTGCATCTCACTGAGACGTTGTTGGAGCTGTTCGACACTGGTCCCTCTATCTCCAAATCATAGTGATGATGTCAGAACTATT
>CALCME010000091.1 GCA_937965925.1 Candidatus Absconditabacterales bacterium
GCCTTCCTTGAGTATCTTTTGTAAAAGTAATGCTCACTCTTTTTGTTCTTCTTTTGTATAACTTTTATATCTTGTCCATCATAATCATTGGTATGCTTTACGCCTGTCTCATGATGTTGACGTATTATCTAGGCTAAATATAAATCCTAATATTATTAACGGTATTTTTTGAATTGGATATAGGTTGTCATGATGGGGAAATAGATTCATAATTTCCTGTTTTGCATTTTCTGTATTTATAACTTGTTCTCGATATTCGTATCTTTCTTCAATAGTGTCTTGTGTTTTCTGTGAAGATGAATTGATGTTATCTTTTATCTTTTCGATGAATAATAATCATTCTGCATAATCATCGTCTATCCAGGGATCTGTATGTGCTCTTTCTTTTTTTCGTTTTCTTATTTCAATATCTTCACCATCTATTAACTCGAGGAAACACATAGGAACATACTCTTCTGTTTTTACTGTTTTAAATAAGTCTGCATTTTCTTCTTTACGCAGCTTTAATCGGTGCGTATGGATTTGTTCATATCATGGGATTACTTTTCTCTTTCAAGGAGAAATGCTGTCAGAGATATACCCCATGACATCATATAGATCATCACTTACAATCCTATTTCACTTTTCTCTTAACTTTGCTTGGTACAGCCGACTGATATCTCTACCTAGTAGGGCCTTGTGATGCGATAATATAATACTGAATATAGGTATACCTTTTCTATCTACATAAAGAACGTCTTTTGGGTGGTTGTAGATAAGTTCTTCTAAGTCAGTTGCTTCTAACTGTTCTCTTTTTGCTCATGTCACTCTCAAAAGTTCTAGGTAGTCTATTGATAGTTCGTATTCTGCTAACTCTAGCCAATCGTTATATATACTCGTAAATCATGGGATGTTTTTTCTTTCTCTAATTCGGTCTTCCCTTCTTACACTATATCAAAAGTCGCTAATGCTACTAATTATAGCATATAGATCATCGCTTCTGACTTCTGTTAACTTATTATTAACTTCTTTGTACTTCGCTTGTATTGCTTCTCCTTTGAGCTTGCTATATGTCGATCATAGTAACGCTTTACTAGAATACTCACCTAAATAGAATCCTGGTAAAGATTCTATGTGGAATGCTCTTAATCAGGGCATTCATACTATTTGTTCGAATAAAGCTTCTTCATCGAATACTTCTGGATCATCATCTTCTCTTCTGTGTTGTTTGTCTGTTTCTTGTTTATGTATAAGAGATATTTCCTCTAGTTTCTTAAAAATTGCTTTTTCGTTTGTACGATCTTTTATTCTTTTCTTTTTTGCGTTAAATCAAAAGGTTTCTGAACTATTTACTCAGCTAAGTATTTTCCCTAGTTCGTCTGTATTTGCAGCATTAAAAACTCTCTGCTTTCTAGCATCGAATCAATAAAGTTCATCTCACTTTTCTATATTTATCATTATAGATTAACTTGGCCATAAATATCTATATTTATTATAATGCTACAAAGTATTTAAGCAAAAGATCGTTTATATATTTAAAAAAGAAGACTATCATAGTCTTCTTTTTTTATTAGTGAAAGAGTAAGGATCTTCTATACTTTCTGATGTCTCCATAGTGCTCCTATCCGTCACATTCAGAATGCAATTACCGTCACAAAGAACCATGGATTGATGCCGTGCATAGCTGGAACGAGCTGATAGACGAGCATCCCGAAGATCACAAGTCCTGTCTCGAATGCGAGTACATCCATAAATGAGTACTCGTGAAAGTTTGCCAGTGCTGTCGCGATAAATCATGAGGTTTCGTTTCTTGCGTGGTATGTCTTCATCACCAGATACCCATGACAGAGGAGTACGATGAGAATATAGAAGAGCGGATTGAGCTGATTGAATCATGGAAGTGCTGCTATAATTCGCCCTCCGAGTGCGAGGAGCATACACTTATAGATAGCGATATCGATGAGAGACATCTTCTTGACGATATTTTTTGCGATCATTGCTAGTCTCATGGAAGTGGAAAAGAAAAAGTAAAACTATGTCTAGTATAGTCTGATCAGTTCTTTTTTGCAAAAAGTGATAGTCTTTTTTTGTTTTGCATTTATATCAGTCGCTGATAGAATATAGAGTATTATGATTGGTATATATGCGTGATTGTTTTCTGCTCTGCTCTTTGGTGTGGCATATGTGTTCTTCAAGAAGTGATTTGACGCGCTCAATGATAGCTACGCGTTCATGCTTAATGCGTTGTGGTGAATGGCTATATGGATCCCGCTTGCATTGGTGATGGGTGTCGACCGGGCGATCGTGATCAGTTCATGATTGTTGTGGTTTTGGGTTTTCTGAAGTGCGATAGTCTCGGAGGCGTTGACGATCTACACGCTCTCACGAGGAAAGATAAGTGTCACATTGACGGTGTTTTCTACTTCCCCCCTCTTTACTGCACTTTTTTCATGGTTTGTGAACGGTGAGCTGCTTACAGGATTTCAGATTGGTGCATTGATACTTGCTATATGCGGTGTGATCTTGCTCTGACGAGAGTGAGTGATGGATGAGAAGTTCACGAGAGATGAAAGATCGATCCTGATCAAGAGCATAGGAATGGCGCTTCTCTCGGCGACACTTATATGAATAGCAGACAGCTATGGGAAGTTCACCCTCGAGCAGACAGGCTATGCGACGTTCTTGTTCTGTCTCGCTCTTGCACAGCCTATCGTGGCATATGCTAATATCAGAGTGAGATGATTGACGACGTGATGATTTATCGAATCGATGAAGCGTAACTCATTGGCGTGGTGTTTTGTGGTTTGATCGTTGCTGAATGTGCTATGACTAATTTTCTTGCGAGCGGCGTTCGATCTCCTCTATACGTGAGTCGCATCAGCACTGACAAGTATCTTCCCTGTCGTTACGTTGATCTGAGCGTACTTTTTTCTTCATGAGAGAATTACCAGACTCCAGTATGTGGGTATTGCGGTGACTATGATAGCTGTTTTATGCTTTACGGTGTTTGGGGTGTAGGGATATTTGCTTTTAGCCGTATAATGGTTACTATCTAATGCACATAGTTTATAGCACACTGTGTGCATTAGATAATTTATACTCATCTATCGTATGTATAAGAAAGAGTCTCTTCAGAGAGTAGTTGATTGTTTTGAGATTAAAAGTACTCGATGAGTCTCTGAACTTGCTGACTATCTGTGAAAACATAGAAATCTGATACAAAGATACCTGAAGTACCTTGTAGCCGAATGAGTGCTTATCAAAGAATGAACAGTTCCGTCAGTAGTATATATGATGAAAGAACAAACAACCAAACCAGAGCATCTTGTGAAAGATCATACTATTTTTTCGTATGAAGAGATACGTATACTCAACGAATATTTCACAAAATTTTCGCCATCTGGGAAGAGACTAGAAGGGAAAGACTGATTTCTTGAACGATGTGCAGCGAGAGATATAGATCCAATACGCAAAAAGGACGACTTTATAGATATTGTGCACTATCTGAAAGCAACAAAAGATAGATGTGGTCTCTTGGATGTCTCTGAGACATTCCATAATCATATAGAATGATGATCACTAGATAGACTCTACTATGCAGATCAATACAAGTGGATGGATTTTGGGAGAGGGAAGCTTGCAGAGATAACCTACTATGGAAAAGATATGGAAGACAAGAAACTTATCAATGAGGCTATCTCTCTTGTCGTTAATCAAGTTGAATGTTTGATTCATGAACATGTAGTTGATGCAGTAGCGTTTACCCCTCACAGTAGAAAACGTTCTCGTCAGTTGCTCAAAGAGTTTGAAAAGAAGCTTTATACGTTTGATCTTCCCCATCTGAGACTTGTAAAGTATGCTCCATATGGGATGAAGGTTGCACAGAAATCACTCAAAAAACGTTCTGAAAGAATCCAGAACGCGAGAGATACAATACTGCTAGACGAGAAAGATCTATCATCATATAAACGTGTCTTATTGATCGATGATTTTGTCTGATCTGGTGCAACACTCAATGAGACTGCAAAGAAAATAAAACTAGCATGAGCTAATGAAGTATATTGATTTGCTTTTGTGGGGAATGCTAATTTGAGCTATGATGTGATAAGGGAGATATAAGTTGAAGGTTATGTTTTGTTTTCTTCTTCTTTGATAGCATTTTGGTATGATGCAAGTTGTTCCTGTTTTATTCGCCCAAATCATCAATGTTCTTTTTCTAGTACTCGATCATTATAGAGTGATGTAAAATGCGGATCTTTTCGTGCTGTTCATAAGAGAATAATATCCTCCATAAGTCTGAATATATCATCTTTGCCAGGGAGATTTTCTCAGAGTAGTTTTTTTAAGTACTGTTGGATATATTGTACAAAGATAAATTCAAGAAAGACCTCTGATGAGGCGTTACAGATAGTTGTGTGTCAAAATATATAATTATCTGATCAAGGTGTACTATCTGATATCTTGCTTGATGTACTATTATTTTTGTTTATTTCATCCTGTCTTGATCATTGCATCATACGTTCTAGTGTTTTTGAGAGAGCTATCTGTTGTATGTCCTCGTTTCAAAATATATCTTTAGTAGTGATTCATAGCTCTTTTAATTGAAGACAAACATGAGATGATGTAGACTGAGAGGAAGAAGAATGTTCAATATTATCTCTTTCTCTTTCACTTCGGGCTTTCTCTATGAGGTTAATATCTTCTTCAGGTGTATTTAGCATGTGATTCAGTAATGGAGTATATTTCTT
>CALCME010000092.1 GCA_937965925.1 Candidatus Absconditabacterales bacterium
CTCTCGAGGAACGCGATGAGAACGTATCTATGAAAGCACCATGACAGGAGACAATGTTTCTAACTGCATCTGATGTCAGTCAGTAGATAGCTGAAGTAGCTACTGCTACTATAGTTCATCATGTAGCACCTGTGATCATCTCTTTTGATGTTGCGGACTAAAAAACAAGAGTTACTGTATTTTCAACGTTCAATACACCCCTAAAGAACGAGAAGAAGAAGTAGCAAAAATCATAGCAACAATGCAACGTACGTGAGAACGAGGAGAGATGCTTGATCCATCAATATCAGTCTTTGCTTATAATCACAGTGTGGCACAAGAAGTATCTCCAGAAACCAAAAAAACTACGACACAGTTATGATATATCCGAAGCGACTACGAAACACCAACGCTAGCATCAACTGCCACCATACTCGCTTCCGAACTCCCAGATTCGATAGATGCATGTGATGAATCAATTTGTAGTCAGATCATAGAATGCAGTGTAAGCAAAAAACTGTATAGAATCACAAAACAAGAACTCATGTTCTATAAAAGAAATAACATCCCACTCCCGAGACATCACAGCGATATAAGGTTCAAAAAGAGATTTTCAAAAAGACCAGCAAGAGAGCTCCATCTGCGCACATGCGACAAAACATGACACAACATCATTTCTGTCTATCCCGTAAATCATCCACAACCCGTATGGGAGGAGTCTGAATGGAAGAAAGAGATATACGGATAGAATAAATGTAAGTAAGTAAGTACAAATAGAACTTTTACATTTTTTATACAGATGCACTATACGTCACATGATGTCTACGAAGAGATATCTAAGCAAAATAACGATCCCATTGTCGAACGAAAGACCTGTACCGTATCGTGAGCAGAATTTGCCATCTATCAGTCTGATCTGGATTTTTACAAGAAAATAAGTCCTACGTTCGCATGAACTACGTTTGATATTCCTACTCCTACATTATGTCCTGAGGAGAGGCAGAGAAAAAGACTTGCTTGGAGAAACGAAAGAACGCTCTATCGTAGAACGTGTGATGCAACAGGAAAAAAGATTATATCGGTGTATGAGCCTACATGAATGTATAAGGTATTTGAAAGAGACATTCGATTTTGAGATAGTCGAAATGGGGACGAATATGCACAAGAAATTGATCGAGAGAGTCCGTTTTTTCCTCAGCTAGATACGCTCATTAAAGCTGTACCACATATTAATCTCTTTGTCACCCAGCAAGAGAACTCTGCATACACAAACGGAGCAGCTAATGTCAAAAACTGCTATTTGTGTTTTAATTGCGACTATATGGAAGACTGCTTATATACCTCGTCTGCAACGTTTAATAAAAACTGCATTGACTGCCTTATGGCATACCATAGTCAACACTGTTATGCATCAGTAAATATTCATACATGTTTTGATTGCTTGCGAGCTATCAACTGTTCATCTTGTACCAATTGTCTGTATATAGCAGAGTCAACATGATGTACCGATTCCTTTCTCTGCACATGACTTGTGCAAAAGAAATACTATATTCTAAACAAGAAGTACAGTAAAGAACAATATGAAGAGAAAAAGAAAGAACTTCTCAGTACCTATTCACAAGAAGAACTACGAGAAAAATTCATGGAGCTGTGGAATAAGACACCTAGACCTCAACGGTATGGAAACAAGAATGAGAACTGTATCTGAAACTATATCAATGAAAGTAACAACTGCGTTTCGTGCTATGAGTCAAATGAATTAGATTCATGTAAGTACTGCTACTATATGCATACAAGCTCAAACTGTATGGATTTTGATGTCTATGGAGATCATAGTGAGCGACTTTATGAATGCACTATGACATGAGGACAATGTTCAAACAATAGCTTCTGTCGATCGACCCGAAACAATAGTAACAATAACCTTTACTCATGACTTCTCCTAAATTGCAGTAATTGCTTTTGATGTTTCTCACTAAAAAACAAGAACTACTGTATTTTCAACAAGCAATACACAAAAGAAACTTATGAATCGACTGTTGCCCGCCTCATTTCACATATGCAATCAACCAATGAACGATGAGAAAACCTTCCCTCTACTCTCTGTCCGTTTCCTTATAACAAAACATTTGCAGGAGATTTTTTTCCACTCAACAAAGAGTCAGTAGAAGTGATGTGATATACATGGCAAGAAAAAGAATACCCAATTCAACTTCCCACCAAGAGCAAGAAGGTATCCGCTGAGAATTTGCCTGATATATCAGATATCGATGAGAGTATTCTTCACAAGATATTACTGTGCCAAGAGACAAAGAAACCGTATCGCATCATCAAAAACGAACTCTCGTATTATCGTAAGAAATGAATTCAACTCCCTAAACTCCATCCTGATGTTCGTCATATCCATCGTCTCTCATTAAGAATGGAAATGAATATCTACATAAGACCACAAGAAAACACTTCAGATACCATGCTGACTGTTCACCCACCTGGTAAATGATATGAAGTGCTTACTCAAGAAGCATATACTGATACAACTTTTGGATAAAAAAATCCGAGTAATCTTTCATTTCTGATCTTACCTCTCTCCATGCACTATACCTCTCGTGATGTCTACCAACATATCTCCAAGGAATCAAAAAATCCAATCGTCGAACGAAAGGTCTGCTCCGTCTCATGAACAAAATTCCCCATCTATCAGACAGATTTCGATTTTTACAAGAAAATCAGTCCTACGTTCGCATGAACTACTTTTGATATACCATCACCAAATCTCTGTCCTGAAGAAAGACAGAGGAAAAGGCTCGCATGGAGAAATTTGACGAAGCTGTATCGTAGAA